>JACQUS010000062.1 GCA_016210125.1 Chloroflexota bacterium
CGGCTACACCTCGTGTGTCACGCTGCCGCCGGTCGTTCGGCTGTGCTACAGCCAGCAGGCCCGCGACCGCCTCGCGGCGATCGCCAGCGCGCTGGCCCTCCCGGCCGGACAGCCTGACGCCGGCGAGGCCGTCGCGCAGGCGATCGAGCGGCTCGTGGCGCGCTTCGCTCTGCCGTCGCGGCTGCGTGACCTCGGGATACCGGCCGATGCGCTCGCGGCCCTCACGGCGGCGACGGTGCACGAGCTCGTCGCGTCTGGTCGCGCGGCGCTGGGCGCGGCGGCCGCGGACGCTGAGCGCGTCGTCCAGGCGGCCTGGTAGACGCGCTGGCTCTTACTCTACGTACCCCTCCTGCCGATCAGCGGCCTCGAGCTCGGCCGAGCGCTCGCCCGGTGGACCGTAGCCCCCGCCGCCGGCGGTCTCGAGGAGCAGCACGTCGCCGGCCTGTAGCGAGCAGTTCGCCTTGCCGGAGACCTCGCGCTCGTCCGGCCGGCCGGCATTGACCCGGATGCGCACGCAGCGCCCGGGCTCGCCACCGAATAGCCCCCACGGGGCGATCACCGTGCGCTCGATCATCGTCGTGAGCTGCGCGCGGTCGTCGAGCAGGCGGATGGCCCGCCGCAAGCCGAGCCCGCCGCGCTGCCGGCCCGCGCCGGCACTGCCCGGCCGTAGCTCGTAGCGCTCGATGACGAAGGGGAACGATGCCTCCATGGCCTCGACTGGCGTGTTCATAATGTTGCCCAGCGTCGTCTGCCGGGCGCTGAGGCCATCCCACGTAGCGCCGGCGCCGTGTCCCCCGCCGTGCGCCTCGTAGAAGACGTAGCTCGGCCCGGCGATGATCACCACGCCGCCGGAGCCGTGGCCGGCCGCAGTGACGCGGTCCGGCACCGCCGGCGCCAGCGCGCGGTAGATGGCATCCACCACGCGACGCGAGGTCTCGTGATTGCCGCCGACCACCGGCGCGCCGGGGCGTGGGTTGAGCAGGCAGCCCTCCGGCACGAGGACGTCGAACGGCCGGTAGCAGCCGTCATTGGTCGGAATGTCGGGCTGGAAGAGCGACTTCGCCGCGTAGTATACGGCCGACTGCACGACAAAGCGCGTCGTGTTAATGGGACCTTCGGCCTGCGGATCGCTGCCGCCGAAGTCGAAGGTCGACACGTCGCCGCGGACGGTCACGGTCACTGCGATGCGGTAGGGCCGACCGCCGATGCCGTCGTGGTCCATGCAGTCCTCGCCGTGGTAGACGCCGTCAGGAACGGCGGCGACCGCAGCGCGCATCCGCAGCTCGGACTCCTCTAGAAAGCGGGCGAAGCAGCCTCGCAAGACATCCGCGCCGTAGCGCTGGGCGACCTCCTCGACGCGACGGGCGGCAACCTCGCACGCGGCGCGCTGGCCGTAGATGTCGCCCTCGCGCTGCTCGCGCCCGCGCACGTTGAGCAGGATGAGCTCCATCAGTGTGCGGTCGGCGCCGGCGGCCGTGAAGAGCCGTAGCGGCGGCATCTGCAGCCCTTCCTGGTAGATCTCGCGCGCCTTGGTGTTGTAGCTACCGGGCACGCTGCCGCCGGTGTCGGGCCAGTGGGCCAGGACGACGCTGAAGGCCAGGAGCTGCCCACCGACGAAGATGGGCTTGATGGCCTTCACGTCGGGTAGATGGTTGCCCCCGATGGTGAGCGCATTGGTGAAGTACACGTCGCCAGGCGCCAGGGGCGTGTCGCCCATCCAGCGGAGGAACTCCTTCACCGTCGAGGACATGACCCCCAGGTGGATGGGATGGTCGCGTCCCTGGGCGACGAGCCGGCCCTCGGCGTCGGTGAGGGCGCAGGAGAGGTCGCCGGCTTCTTTGAAGAGCGGTGCGTGCGCGGTGCGCATCATAATGAAGCGCATCTCTTCGGCGATGGAGTAGATCGCGTTGCGCGCGACTTCCAGCGTGATGGGGTCGATGTCCATCGCGCTCCTCATTGGACCGTGATGTGCAGGTTGCCGTAGCGGTCCACCGTCAGCACCTGGCCGGGATAGACGACGGTCGTCGACCAGGCCTCCTCCACGACGGCCGGGCCGCGCAGCTCCTCACCCGGTGCGAGACACGTGCGCTCGTAGACGGCCACGTCGATGGCGCCGCACTCCTTGAAGGAGGCGCGCCGGCGGCCGACCAGCGCGCGGCCCGGTCGCCCGTCGGGCAGGGGTGACGGCTCCGGTACGGCCGTCGGTATGGTGGCCGAGAGCCGCAGGTTCACGCACTCGACCGGCTGCGCCGTCGCGTAGGCGTATTGCTGCTCGTGGAGGGCGTCGAAGGCGCGGCGAATGCGCTGCGGATCAAGCCCGTCGGGCGGCGCGACGAGCGGCACCTCCAGCTCGTAGGTCTGCCCGACGTAGCGCAGGTCCAGGCTGCGGCGAAGGTGCACGGCCTCCGGCGCGTACCCCTCGGCGTGCAGCTCGTCCAGTGCTTGCCGCTCGACCGCGCGGAACGCCGCGGCCAGCGTGGCCGGGGTCTCGCGATCGAGGCGACTGAAGAAGGTCTGCACGCGGTCGTAGCGCAGCTCCGACACCAGGCAGCCGTAGGCCGAGAAGACGCCCGAGAGGACCGGCACGACGACACGGCGGACGTTCAGCTCGCGCGCCAGCCGGCCGGCGTGCACGGGGCCCGCGCCGCCGAACGGCACGAGGACGAAGTCGCGCAGGTCGAACCCGCGCTGCACCGAGACCAGCCTGAGCGCACGCAGCATGTTGGAGTTGGCGATGTCGACGATGCCCTCGGCTGCCCGACGCAGCGGCAGGCCGAAACGCTCACCGACGCGCGCGACGGCGTCCACGGCGAGGCGCGGCTGCACGCGGATGCTGCCGCCCCAGACGCCCTCTGGCGCGAGATAGCCCAGCACGAGGTTGGCATCGGTCACGGTGGCTTCGGTGCCGCCCTGCCCGTAGCACGCCGGGCCGGGGCTGGCCCCGGCGCTCTGCGGCCCGACCTTCAGCGCACCCACGTCGTCGGTCCAGGCGAGCGATCCCCCGCCGGCGCCGATGCTCTCGATGTTGACCGACGACAGACGCACGGGCTGGCCGGCGATCTGGCGCTCGGCGGTGATGGTCGCCTGGCCCTGATGGATGACGCACACGTCGGTCGACGTACCGCCCATGTCGAACGTCACCGCGTTCGGCAGCCCGAGCCGGCGCATGAGGTGGCGCGCCGCGGCGACGCCGGCCGCTGGGCCGGACATGATCGTGTTGATCGGCTTGTGCTGGGCCGTGCCGCTGGTCATCATGCCGCCGTTCGACTGGACGATGTGCAGGCGACCTCCGAGCCCCTGGCTGCCCAGCTCACGCTCCAGGTAGCGGACGTAGTCGCGCACGAGGGGCATCAGCGTGGCGTTGACGACGGTCGTGTTCGTGCGCTCGTACTCGCGGAACTCCGCGTTGATCTCGGATGAGATGCTCACGTGGGGGAACGCCTCGCCGAGCACGCTCTTCAGCAGGCGCTCGTGCTCGGCGTAGCGGTAGGAGTGCAGCAGGCACACTGCCACCGCGACGGCGCCCGTCGCGCGCACCTGCTCCACGAGCGCTGGCAGCGCGTCGACCCGCAGCGGCACGAGGACCTCGCCGCGGATGTTCACGCGCTCCTGCACCTCGAAGCGCCGTCGACGCGGGACCAGCGGGAGCGGGCGGTCGGGATCGCGCGGGTGGTAGAGGTGCAGCCGCGACTGCCGAGCGATCTCCAGCACGTCGCGGAACCCCGCGGTCGTCACGAGCGCGGTGGGTGCGCCGCGCCCTTCGATGAGTGCGTTCGTTGCCACAGTGGTGCCGTGGATCACGTCGGCGAGGGCGGCCCCCGGGGCAAGCGTGCCGAGGTGGGCTACGGCGGCCACGACCCCGCCAGCGAGCTGCCCGGGTGTGGAGGGTATCTTGAAGGAGATGAGCTGTCCGCTGGCCGTCTCGTACGCCGCCACGTCGGTGAACGTGCCGCCGACATCGATGCCCACACGAAAGATCGCGCGCTCCACGGTGCCGCTCTCCCCCTGACCATCCGCTGCCGCGCGACGCGGGCGCCGCGGGCCGATCGCTGCGCGAAGCCCGTGCGCCGCGCCAGCGGAGCGCCACCGATGGTAGGGAGTAGCCAGCGTGCTGCCAAGGGCGGCTGTCACTGCCGCCATGTGACGCTCGCCCTTGTGCGGACGGGGAACGAGGATAACGTAAGGGGGCCGCTAGCTCTCGGCGATGTGGCCTAGGGCCTCTGTCTGAAGGATGGACACCTTCCGTCCCTTCATGGCGATCATCTGGTCGCGCGACAGGCGCGTGAAGACGCGGGTCACGGTGCGGCGCGTCGTGCCCACCAGCACCGCCATGTCCTGGTGCGACAGTCCCAGCTCGAAGCTCGCCGGCTCGGGGCCGGCCGGGGTGCTGCCCGCCGACGCGAGCAGGAACGCGGCGACGCGCGCAGCCACGCGGCTCATGGCGAGACGGCCAATCGTGTGCTCCGCGCGGCACACGATCTGGTACTGCTCGCGGATGATCTCGAGCGCGAGGTCAGGATAGAGGCGAAAGAGGCGCTCGAACGTCGGCTTGCGGATCACGATGGCGATCGTGTCGCTCATGGCGATAGCCGCGCCGGTGTATGCGACGTCGAGGAGGGTGACCATCGTGCCGAACACGTCGCCCGGCCCGAATGTGTGTACGGCGTAAGGGTTGCCGCGCTCGTCGGCCTCGGTGAGGGCCAGCAGTCCAGACCTGACGATGAAGACGGCGTTCGCATGGTCGCCGGCGTAGCAGAGGTGCTGGCCCTTGCGATACCGGCGCTCCATGACCTCCCCGGCCAAGCGCGCAAGCTCGTCGCTGGGGAGCACGCGGAACATATGATGCTGCTCGAAGTAGGTGATCAGTGCGGACGCGTCGGGTGGCCGCGGTGACACGTGGAGCTCTAGCTCTTTCACTGCCGCTCCTCCCTCGCGCTGAGGAAGACATCAGGCGTGGTGGGCGCGGAGTGCCGCGGCGAACCCCGACGTCCATTGCACGCATTGTAGTACATTTCAGTCCTCTGCCCGCCGAAATCAAGCCTTCTCCCGCAGGAGCAGTGAGGTAGGAAGATGCCTGGTCAGGTGCTGTTTACGCTGCGAACCGACATCGAACCGGCCGTGGAGGACGAGTTCAACGCCTGGTACGACGAGGAGCACATTCCCGAGCTGCTCGCGGTGCCGGGCATGCTCACCGGCACGCGCTATCGCGCGCTGGTGGGCGAGCCGAAATACCTGGCCATCTATGATGCCAGAGACATCGGCGTGTTCGACCAGCCCGAGTTCCGGCGCGTGCGCCCTACTGATCCCGGCGCGACGCCGCGGTCGAAGGCTGTCTTCCCGTCCTTCCGCAACATCCACCGCGGCACGTACGAGCACCTCATCACGCTGCCGCAGCCTGAGCCCGCCGATCTCCGACGCGCGCGAGCCCTGCTCCTGATGGGTCTCGAGGTCAGCCCGCTGCATGAGGAAGAGTTCAACGACTGGTACAACCTCGAGCATCTGCCGGCCCTCGTCGGGACGCCCGGCGTCGTCCGCGCACGCCGTTTTCGTCTGCATCCGCAAGGTCGGCGCAACGAGGGCAGCCCGTGCCGCTACGTCGCCCTCTACGATTTGGAGCGGCCGGAGGTCTGGAACAGCGACGCGTGGAAGCTGCGGCGCGCCAGCACGTGGAGCGATCGGATGGCCGGCCTCTTCACGCGCCGTGAGGCGGACCTCTACGAGCGCATCGGCGTCTCCTAGCGCAATGGGAGGAGTCGCGTTGGACGAACGAGCGCGTTCGGCCGCGAGCCTCCGGCAGCACTTGGCTGATCTGGCGGGTCGCGCCGGCGTCACGCTGACGGAGCAGGAGCTTGCAGATCTCGCGCCCGTCTACCGAGCGTATCGGGATGGCTTGGAGCGCCTCGGCCAGAGCCTGTCCCTTGACGACGAGCCCGCCGTCATCTTCGAGCGGCCCGTCGGCCGGCAGACCCCATGAGCTCCGCGACACTGTGCATGCTGCCGCTCGCGGACCTGTCCGCGCGCATTCGGCAGCGCTCGCTGTCACCCGTCGAGCTGGCCGAGGCCCATCTGGCGCGCATCGAGCAGTTCGACGACGAGCTGCACTGCTACCTGACGGTTACGGCGGAGCGCGCGCGTTCCGACGCGCGGCGCGCCGAGGAGGAGATCGCGCGCGGCGCGTGGCGTGGGCCGCTCCACGGCATCCCGATCGCGCTGAAGGACCTGTTCGACACGGCGGGACTTCGGACGACGGCCGGCTCGCGGGTGCTGCGCGAGCGCGTGCCGACGCGTGACGCGGCGGTCGTCGAGCGGCTGGCCGCGGCCGGCGCGGTCCTCTTGGGCAAGCTCACGCTCCACGAGTTCGCGATGGGCAGTCCACGGCTGGATGACTTCTTCCCTCCGGCGCGCAACCCGTGGGACCTGAACCGTATCCCGGGTGGCTCGAGCTCGGGCTCGGCCGTCGCCCTGGCGACCGGCCTATGCGCCGGCTCGCTGGGTAGCGACACAGGTGGCTCGATTCGCCACCCGGCTGCGCACTGCGCCATCGTCGGACTCAAGCCCACCTATGGACTGGTGAGCCGGCGCGGGGCGACGGTGCTCTCGTGGACGCTCGATCACGTCGGCCCTATGGCGCGCACGGTCGAGGACGCCGCGATCATCCTCCAGGCCATCGCCGGCTACGATCCAGCAGACCCGGCCAGCGCGCGGGCTGCCATTCCGGACTACCGCGCTGCGCTACACGGCGCGATAAGCGGAGTCCGCATCGGCGTGCCGCGCGCCTACGTCGAGGCCACACCTGGGCTGGAGCCGGAGGTCCTGGCGGCCTTCGACGCCGCGCTGGAGGTGCTTCGGCAGCGCGGCGCCGAGGTGCGCGACGTGACGCTCCCGATGGCCGAGCACGCCGAGGCCATCTTGCTCACCATCCTCCTCTCGGAGGCCATCGCCTACCACGCGCCGTGGTTGCGGGCCCGCCGCCACGAGTACGGCCAGGGCTTCAGCGTCCGTCTGCTGCCCGGTCTCTTCTTCACGGCCGCTGACTACGTGCAGGCGCAGCGCGGCCGCCGGCTCCTCTGCCGTGGCATGGAGGAGCTGATGACGGAGGTGGACCTCATCGCCACACCGACGATGCCGCGCACGGCGCCGACCTTTGCCGAGGAGGCGGCAGCGAGCCCCATCCCGCGCTCGCCTTTCACGCGCCTGTTCAACATCACGGGCCAGCCGTCCATCTCCGTGCCGGGCGGGCTCGGCCGCCACGGGCTCCCCGTGGGGCTGATGCTCTCCGGGCGCGCCTTCGACGAGCCGACGGTGCTGCGCGTCGCCGCCTCCTATGAGCGCGCTACCGAGTGGCATTGCCGCGTCCCGCCACTGCTCACGTAGGGGGAAAGCGCGGTCGCCTCGGCCTGCTCGCGGCGCAAACCGCGCAGAGTGATGCACGTTTCGCGTGCATAGTTCCGCGCTTGCGTGGAGCGACGGGGAGCGCAGAGGGGGCGAAGACCCCTCTGCGGTTACTCTCCTGGCGTGGGGTGGGGGCGACGATGCTCCAGCGATCATGGGGACAGGACATGGCCCCCACGGGCGCAGATGCAGGAGAGGAGGTTGCGAGGATGAACATTCGGCTGGACGGCAAAGTGGCGCTAGTCACCGGCGCGAACCGCGGCATCGGCCTGGCAATCGCCGAGGGATTCGCGGAGGACGGTGCGAGCCTCGGCATGGCGGCCCGCGACGCAGCGAAGCTGCACGCCGAGGCCGAGCGCCTGGCGCGCACCTACAACGTGCGCACACTGCCCGTGGTGAGCGACCTCGGGCGCTTGGAGGACGCGACGCGCTTCGTCCGCGCCTGCGCGGAAAGCTTGGGCCGCATCGACATTCTCGTGAATGCAGCCGGCGATGTTCCGAGCAGCCCGCCGCTGCAGTCCTCTGAGGACGACTGGGAGAACGGCCTGAGCGTCAAGCTGCTCGGCTACGTCCGCTGCGCCAGGGAGGCCGTGTCGTTCATGAAGCGCGCTGGCGGCGGGTCGATCGTCCACATCGTCAGCATCTCCGGGCGCGAGCCGGTGGGCGCCAGCGGTGTCCCCGGCGCGGTCAACGCGGCGCTGCTGAACCTTACGAAGACGATGGCCGACGAGCTGGCCCCGGCCGGCATCCGCGTGAACGCAGTGAACCCCGGCTTCACCCAGACGGCACGTATGGAGCGCCACACGGCCGCGATGGCGCACGCTCAGGGCATCAGCCACGACGAGCTGAAGCGCCGTATCCTGAGCACTATCCCGCTGGGCCGCTTCGGCCAGGCGATGGATGTGGCCAACATGGTGCGCTTTCTCGTGTCTGACGCTGCGAGCTACATCACCGGAGTGGCGGTCAACGTGGACGGCGGCTTCTCGCGGGGAGCGTTCTGACCCGAACCGGCGACCCGCGCCACGACCGCGGCAGCGGGTGGCCACGTCCGGCAGCGCGCTTGCACGTCCCCGGAACACGACGGCCTCGTCTCCCGCGTTCAGTGACCCGCTGCTCGTCGACCCGCGATGAAGCGCTCGAACACCTCTTCGGCGGCGCAGGCGTGCCGTTTCGTGCGAGCGGACACCACTTCGCCTGCACCGCTGGCTCATCGCGGTGGCCCCGCCCCAACGGGGTACCGCAGAGCGCGTGAAGCCCAACTTTACTCTCCTCAAAATAATCCTCGCGGTTGCTCCAACCCGCCCTGAAGGGAGAATCCAGAGCGGGCTTCGCTCCCTCTGGACTCCCCGCCCGCACTGCGCCCCCTCTCCAGCCCTGCTGGAGAGGGGGCCGGGGGTGAGGCCCCGCCGCGCGACCACATTTTCATACACCGCCGGCGTCGCGCAGCGAGAGGACCAACTCGCCCGGACGCGGCCGCCACGGCAAGCCTCCACGGCAAAGTGGCCGCCAAAAGGTCTTGACAGTCCCACGGTCTGTCGCTGCATGTCGTCCGTCGCCGGGCGCGCTGCCGCAGGCGACCGAGCGCCCGGCGTCGGGGGCGGTAGGTCGGCGCCGCGCCACACCGGCGCCCCGGACATCTCGTGAAGCGCTGCGACGGCGGATGTCGCAGGGCCGCCATAGCATGGCCCGGATGCGAGGTCGCAGGCGCTCTCGCCGGGGATCGGCTGCTCGGCTCATAGGATTGACGGGGAACGACGCCATGCACGCGCTCGTTCTGCGCATCGTCGGTATCACAGCTCTCGTTGCGTCGCTGGCCGCGCTCGGCGCACCGCCAGCGCGTGCCCAATCGCCGGCCGGCTCCACCTGCATCGACACAGTCCTTGTCGTCGACCAGTCGTGGAGCATGTGGAACGCATCGGGCACCTTCGAGGAGGACGGCCGGAAGCTAGCGGTCAACGACCCCCATCATCTCCGCCTGGCGGCGGCGCGCCTGTACGTGGACCTGGCCGAGGACGGCGACCGCGTCGGCGTGGTGCTCTTCGGCGAGAACGCGTGGACACTGCCGGGCGACGAGGCCGGCCGGCTCGTGCCGCTGGGCCGCGGCGAGCGCGAGGCCCTCCGGCGCCGCGACCTCCGGCGCGCCATCCTCGGCCAGGCCGAGCGCGTCGAGCCGGCGACGAACACGCCCGGGGCCCTCGACCTCGCGGCGACGTTCTTCGACGGGCCGAAGGCCTGCGAGCGCTACGTCGTCCTGCTGACCGACGGCCGGCCGTTCGTGCCCCGGACGAGCACGGCCGCGGCGCGCGCCGCGACGCTGGACGCGGCGCGGCGGCTGGCCGCTGCGGGGGTGCGCATCGTCAGCATGCTGCTCGGCGCGGACGTCGACGAGCCCTTGGCGCGCGAGATGGCGCGGCTGACGGGCGGGACCGTCCTGCGCGTTCCGGAGGCCGGGCGGCTGCTGCGGGCGTTCTCCGAGCTCATCGCCATGCAGCAGCCCACGCTCTACCAAGACCAGATCGTCGTGCGCCCCAACGGCGACGCACGCTTCAGCGTGAAGGAGAGCCAGCGGGTCATCAAGCTCGTCGTCGTCTTCACGCGCCTGGCGGCCGAGGGCGCGCTGCTGCGCGAGCTTCAGAACGAGGGCCGCTGGGCCTTGCGCCCGCCCTGCATGCCCGGCGCGCTGGAGGTCGCCGCCGACTGCGTGGACGACCCGAACTACTACCTCGTCGCGCTGAGCCGCAGTCCCGCGGCGTTGAATGGCCCGTGGGCCGCCCAGACCGTCCCCGGCCAGGCGCTCGACGGCCTGCTGCTCGCCCGCTCCACACTGGCTGCTGCGCCGTACCAGCGCGGCCGCGAGCTGACGGTGCCCTATGCGCCGGGCAACCCCCTGCTCTTTCCCGTCACAGTCGCCGAGGATGGCAACGACCGGGCCGACGTGCCAGTCGAGGTGACCACGTCGGGCGAGCGGCTGGGCAGCGTCAGGAAGCCGCTCCGCAACGACCTGCTCGACCCCAACGGGACGGTGTACTGGGAGACCTTCGAGGTGCCGGTCCCCGAGCCGCTGCGCGCCGACATCAGCATCGGCTCGGCGGGCGAGCCGCTCCGCCTGACTCGCAGCATCCCGCTGGAGCCGGCGCCGACCGACTGGCGCCTCCGCCCGGGCGAGGGCGACGTGTGGGGTGTCTTCAGCAGCCCGCCGCTCACGGTCACCGCGCACGGCGTGCTGGTCTTCCCGCGCGAGGTGCGCCCCGACCCGCAGCGCGTCCCGCTCGTCCTGCGCGGCAGCCAGCTCGTGCCCGAGAGCCTGCCGGAGGGCCTGCCGTGCGCGGCCTACGAGCGCCATGCGTTCGTGCGCGTCGAGACCGCAGTCGGGCCGGTCTGGACGTACGCGGCTGGGAGCGTCGCGCCGCCGGCCGTGACGCGGCTGCGGACCGAGCGCTGGGTCGAGCCGGTAGAGACGCGGGGCGAGCCTTTGTCCATGCCGCTGGCCTGGGAGGGGCCGGCCGGCAAGGATCTGCAGGTGCGGGGCACCTGGCGGCGCGCCGGCGCCCCGTTGGACAGCCCGCCGCGGGTGTGGCTGGAGGACCAGCGGCCCGCGCCCGATCGATTCTGTGCCTGGCAGGGCACGCTGCGGGTCGATGGCCTCGACCGCCTGCCGCCCGGCGAGCACGATCTGGGCTTGGAGCTGGTCGACCCGCGTGGGCGGCCGGTGGAGAGCCCAGTGCAACCTAAGGCGGTGCGCAAGCGGCCGCCGCTGCTGCGGGCCGAGCTCGCGCCGCGCGACTTCGGCGAGCAAATGCTGCTGAGCGTGATGCGCACGACGCTCACACTGACAGTCGAGCCGCGGCCGGCCGGCGCGCTGCCGGTCGAGGTGGCCATCGCGCGGATCGAGCGCGACGGCGTGCCGCTGGGCAAGGCCGAGTGGCCGGTGGAGCTACGCCCGGGCGCGCGCGCGGGTCCGCCGGGCGGCCCGTGGCGGCAGAACCTGACCTTCGCGCCACCTGAGCGCGGCGACCTGCTGCCCGACCTGGCCGGCCGCCTGCTGCCCGGCGGCGGCCGGTTCACGGTGCACCTGGCCCTGCCCGGCGCCGAGCCGTTCGAAGTCGAGACCGAGCCCGAGTCCCTGGCGGTCGAGTGGCGCATGCTGCCCTGGTGGGAGCGCATCCCGGCGCTGCTCACGGCGCCGTCCTCGTTCTGGGGACTAGCGCTGTGGCTCCCGGGGCTCGTCGGCCTGCTGCTCTTGTATTTGCTCGCCGCGCGCTGGAACGACGGGCGCAAGTGGGACGGCTGGGTGACCTACCAGCCCGAGCCCGGCGCGCCGGAGCACTCCTATCTGCTGCAAGGCTTCATGCGTGAGAAAGGGGTGGCCTTCGCGTGGGAGAACGAGCGGCTCAGCCACGAGCCCAAACCCACGGCCAACACCGTGCTGCGCCTGGAGCGCATAGGACGCGGAGAGGTGCGCGTGCACCCCACGGGACGAGCGCCCATCGCCCTGCAGCGCGATGGCGGCCCGCAGCTTCGTGTAGAGCGGTCCAGGCCGATCAAGCTCGGCAGCGGCTCAGGCTACACGATCTCCGTGCGCAATCCGCAGACGCAGACCATCTCGGAGGTCCGGCTCGAGGCCCGCCGGGCGCGCGGCTAGCCGCGGGCCGTCCCGGCGGCAGGAGGGAGGCTTCGGTGCAAGACGACGCACAAGACGGGGATGCTCGCCCCGAGGTCCGCCGCCAGAGCGGCGCGCCGCTGATCCCGGCGTACGTGCTGGGCTGCGGCGGTGCCGGCATCGCTTGCGTCCGCGAGGCGAAGGAGCGCATCGCCACGTTTCTCGGCGCGCCGCGGCCCGACGGGCCGGACGATCCGCAGCTCCCCGACCTGCTGCAGTTCCACGGGCTCGATACCGTCCCGTGGAGCAGCAGCGAGGACGTCGCGCGCCTCCGCCCGAGCGAGTACACGCCGCTCGGCGGGTTCAACGCCGGCATGGTCATCGATACCATGCGCCGCAGTCAGGATACGGAGGGCCGGGCGAGGCGCTATCGCGAGATCCAGCGCTGGTGGGACAGCGACATTGACCCCGGGGTCGTCTCGCAGGGCGCGCGCCAGATTCGCCCCATTGGCCGGCTGGCCTTCTACTACGGCTTCCGCCAGTTCCAGCGCGCGTTCCACGACAAGCTCGATCGGCTGCGGGGCATCGCGGCGCGCGAGGAGGCCGAGCGCCAGGGCTACGAGGTCCTGGCGCGCACCGGCGAGATGAAGGTCTACGTGATCACCTCGCTCTGCGGTGGCACCGGCTCGGGCATGTTCATGGACGTGGCCGCGTGGGTGCGCCACGTCCTCCAGGACCAGGCCCGCCTCGTGGCCGTCCTGCTGATGCCCTCGGTCTTCACGCTGGCCATCGACGCCGACGTGCAGCGGCGGCGCATCCAGGCCAACGCCAACGCCGCGCTCAAGGAGCTGGAGTACCTCCAGCGCAGCCCCGACGCCTGGCGCTTCGCGTTCCCCGGCGAGGGCGAGCTCAACGATGTGCGCAGGCTGTTCGACCGCATCTACCTGGTCGAGCGCGAGAACCAGAACCTCGAGACCGGCGATTCCGAGACCTTGTCACGGCCGGAGCAGGTCTACCAGCTCGTCGGCCAGCAGTTGGCCCTGGAGCTGTGCACCGAGCTGGGCAAGCGATTCTGGGAGCGCGATGCCAACGTCCACCCGGAGCACGATGCGCGCGGCGGCGGCTGGAGCATCTACAGCGGCTTTGCCAACACGGCCGTGCGCCTGCCGACAGACGCGCACCGGCGGCAGGAACTCGCACGGCTGCGTGCAGACTGCCTGGCGACCCTCCTCGACGCCCCGGAGCTGGACCACGAGAAGCGCCGGGCGATCGGCGAGCAGGCGCAAGCCTTGCTGCGGCGGCTCGATGACGTCTTGCGGCCCGACGTGTTCGAGGACGCGGCAGCGCGGAGCGACGCCCGGCTGGCCGAGGCGCTGGAGGCCATCGCCGAGCAGGCCCGTAGCTACCGCGACCCACGCAGGCTAGAGGCGTACGTCGGCGAGCTGC
>JACQUS010000063.1 GCA_016210125.1 Chloroflexota bacterium
CGCCGCCGAACAGGCCCTGCGCCCGGCCGTCCTGTGGCGCAACGGCTGTTTCGGCGCCCACAGCGACACCGGCAACGTCTTCGTCGAGCGCATCCTGACGGTGACGGCGACATGCCACCAGCACCAGCGCCACCTGCTCACCTTCCTGACCGATGCGGTCCGCGCTCAGCGCACCGGCTTACCCGCCCCCACACTCCTGCCTACCCCCTGAACGATTACCCACGAGACGAAGTAGAGTGTGAGTTCTAGCGCTCCGAGCGCGCCCGACACTCGCCAGAACCGTCGGATACGCCCTCCCTTGATTCCTCCGATGTCCCCTTCCCGAGCAACTGCCGCGAGGTCATTGAGGATTCCATCGATCGCACGGAAACCACCAAATATTAGGGCGAGGTAGAGGATGACGTATGGCAACACCCTCTCTAGCCCCTGCGGAGGCCACCGAACCCAACTGCAGAGGTCCACCTGCTCACACCTTACTCACCACCGAACGGCAGAACAGGTCTGCGAGGGCTTACGATGCTACCGAGACGAAGTTCGACACGAGCGCCGCCGCTCGATTTCGGCGAGCGCATCGGCGAGGGGCACGGCCTCGTCGCCGGCGGCCTTCGCCGCGTCATATGCGCGTATGCATTCGAGCTCTTCCAGAGCATCGAGCAAGGCCTGATACGATGCCAAGTCAAGCAGCACGGCGACCCGGTGCCCCGCCTCGTTCACCACGTAGCGGGCTCCTTGCGGAGCACCGTGCGCTTTTCGGGCACACATGGCTGCCCTACCGGTCCACGTCGCCCATCACCGGGTCGAGGCTGGCAGTGATGGCGATGAGGTCGGCGACCAGGTGGCCCGGGGCGATGGCCGCCAGCACCTGCAGGTTGGCGAACGACGGCGCGCGCACGTGGATGCGGTAGGGCTTGCCCGAGCCGTCGCTGACGACGTAGAAGCCCAGCTCGCCGCGCGGCGACTCGACGGCCGCGTAGACCTCGCCGGCCGGCGGCTTCATACCCTCGGTGAAGAGCTTGAAGTGGTGGATGAGCGCTTCCATGCTCAGCGCCAGCTCGTGGCGCGGCGGCGGGGCGACCTTACGGTCGTCGGTGACCACCGGGCCGTCCGGCAGCCGGTCGAGCGCCTGGCGAATGATCTTCAGGCTCTCGCGCATCTCGTCGACGCGCACGCGGTAGCGCGCATAGCAGTCGGCGTCGGTCTGCACGCAGATATCGAAGTCGTACTCCTCGTAGCCGGAGTACGGCATAGCCTTGCGCAAGTCCCAGGCGACGCCGCTGGCGCGCAGGATCGGCCCGGTGACGCCGAGCGCCAGCGCTGTCTCAGCCGGCAGGACGCCGATGCCGCGGTTGCGCTCGATCCACAGCTCGTTGTCGCGCAGCAGGTCCTCGTACTCCTGGATGCGGCAGGGCATAAGGCGCAAGAACTCCTCGACCTTCCCGATGAAGCCCTCGGGGATGTCCATGGTCAGCCCGCCGGGGCGGATGTAGCTGGTCATCATCCGCGCTCCGGAGATCATCTCATTCAGGTCCATGATGAGCTCGCGCTCGCGCATGCAGTACAGGAACACGCTCATCGCGCCCAGCTCGAGCGCTGTCGTGCCGAGCCACACCAGGTGGCTGTTGATGCGCGTCAGCTCGGCGAGGAGCACGCGCAGGACGCGGGCGCGCGGGGGCACCTCCAGGTCGAAGAGCTTCTCCACCGCCAGCGCGTAGCCGAGGTTGTTGATCAGCGTCGAGAGGTAGTCCATGCGGTCGGTCAGCGTGACGGCCTGGAGGTAGGTGCGGCGCTCGTACTCCTTCTCGAAGCCGGTGTGCAGGTAGCCGATGACCGGCTCGGCGCGGACGATCGTCTCGCCGTCGAGCTCGAGCACGATGCGCAGCACGCCGTGCGTGCTAGGGTGCTGCGGCCCGACGTTGAGGATGAGCGTGTCGTCGCGCGTGCTGCGCTCGAGCGTCACGGCAGGTCCACCTGCTGGGGCTGTATGCGGCCCACGGTGTGCGTGAAGGCGACATCCTCGATGCCGATGGGATAGTCCTTGCGCAGCGGGTGGCCCTCCCAGTCGTCCGACAAAATGATGCGCCTCAGGTTGGGATGGCCCACGAAGCGGATGCCGAAGAGGTCGTAGACCTCGCGCTCGAACCAATCGGCCGTCGGCCAGACCGCGACGACGGACGCGATGGCCGGGTCGTCGTCCGGCAGGGGCACGTGCAGCCGTAGCCGCTCGCGCCGGCGGTGCGAGAGCAGGTGGTAGACGATGAGGAAGCGCGGCTGCTCGTCGAGGTCGAGGCGGTCCACGGCCGTCAGGTCGGCAAGCTGGCTGTAGTCCAGCTCTGAGTCGTCGCGCAGGAGCAGCGCGGCGTTGCGGATGCGGTCGGCTGGGACGGCGATGGTCGTCTCGCCGTGCGCCTGCGTGGCCGCGACGGGGCCGACGAGCGGCTCTAGCTTCGGGATGGCCGGGTGCACGCTCTTGGCCACGCTAGACGCCTGCGCGCACGGCGGCCGCGGCCAGCCGGGCCTGCTCTGCGGCCGAGGGCTCGCCGCGGGCGATCTTCTCCTGGAGCTTGACGATGGCCTCGATGAGCGCTTCGGGCCGCGGCGGGCAGCCGGGCACGTAGATATCGACCGGCACGATGCGGTCGACGCCCTGGACGATGGTGTAGTTGCTGAACACGCCACCGCACGAAGCGCAGTCGCCCATGGCGATGACCCACTTCGGCTCGGGCATCTGGTCGTAGAGCTGGCGCAGCACTGGGGCCATCTTGCGCGCCACGCGGCCGGAGACGATCATCAGGTCGGCCTGGCGCGGCGAGGCGCGGAAGACCTCGGCGCCGAAGCGCGCCAGGTCGTAGCGCGAGGCGCTGGCGGCCATCATCTCGATCGCGCAGCAGGCCAGGCCGAAGGTCATCGGCCAGAGCGAGGACTTGCGGCCCCAGTTGGCCACCTTGGTCAGCAGCAGGCCAAGGGCCCCGGAGCGCGGTGCGCCCTGGTGGAGCTGGAGTGGCACGGCCTGGGCTGGCCGACCGTTGCCCGCTACTCCCATTGCAGGGCCCCCTTCTTCCAAGCGTACACGTAGCCGACGAGCAGCACGAGGATAAAGGTGAACATGGCCACCAGCCCGGTGAGGCCCAGGTCGCGGTAGGCTACGGCCCAGGGATAGAAGAAGGCGGCCTCGACGTCGAAGACGATGAACAGCATGGCGATGAGCGCGAACTTGGCCGGGAAGCGGATGCGCGCGCTGCCCACCGGCTCGACGCCGCACTCGTACGGCGCGAGCTTGCGCTCGCTGGGGTCGCTCGGCGCCACCAGCGGCGGCACGAGCAGGAGGATGGCCGCCATACCTACGGCGAGCGCGGCCAGGACGGCGATGGGCAGGTACGCTTCGAGCATCGGCCTGTTCTCTCGCGGATGGGGCGCCTGCTGACTTGATACCCAATGCCGGTTGCGTTGTCAACCGGCGGATTCTCAATGCTGCGCTTGGGGCGCCTTCTCAGGTGCATTCAGGTGCTGAGGGCGAAGGCGATGCCGGCCCGTGCACACGTAGTCCTGCCCCCGGAGCTGCTGGATGCCGTGGACCGCTTCGCTGGCCGGCGCAAGCGAGCCGCTTCATCGAGGTGGCGGTTCGGGAGAAGCTGGCTCGTGAGGCTCTGGAAGCCGCGCTGCGGGAGACGGCCGGCGTGATCGACCTCGCGTCGTATCCCGAGTGGGCGGCCCCGGACGGCGTGTCGGCCTGGGTGCGTGCCGTGCGACGCGAAGAGGATGGCCGACTTCGGCAGCATCGCGGCGCCGTGGATGGGAGTGGAAGAGCGGAAGCAGAAGCCGCCTGCCGATAAGGTCAGCGCGCTATGACGCACCGCGAGATGAACTCGGCGTCAATCTCCCGACGCTCGTCGGCTGCTCTCCGCAGTTCTGCGTGACAGGTTTGTACCGGCCCGTGAAAGAGCCACGTGCTGACACCTTCCTGCTTAGCAACATCCAGCGCGGCGATGAAGTCGCTGTCGCCGGCGATGAGCGCAACATGCGTGATACGGCCTTTCGCACTGAGTAGGGCGATGTCGAGGCCAAGCAGTAGGTCGACCCTCTTCTGCTCGAACACTTGCCTGCCCTCGCGATCCAGTCCTCTTGATGCGAGGCGAGCCGCGCGATACTCGAATCGCGGCAAAGACTCGAGAGCCTTTCGGAATTTGCTGTGTGCCTCCGTTTTCGACCTCTCTTCGTCCGAAGGAGGGTTGCTCTGGTAGGGGGGACAGTGGTAATAGTACGTCCGGAGCAAATCCAGCGAGTCGCGGGTTCCCTGCGCTACGGTTCTCCAAATCTCCTCGGCGAATCGTCCGTAATCTATGCGAAGTCGTTGGAAATGGTCACGACAGAGGTAGTCCAGGTAAGCGCCGTCGATGAATGTCGCGAGCGTTCCCACCCCGCACCTTCCATAAAATGAAAGGACCGGAGAGCTCTCCGGTCCCGCAAGACAAAACCAACCTGGCGTGCATCGACGTCCCGCCTCGAAACGCCGACGGACGCCAGGGACTATACCCATATCTACATTAGTCCACAAACGTAGACGCTGTCAATACCTTTCAAGCACCTCCGCGCAGATTTCGCGGCAGTTGACTCAGGTACTCCTCGCTGTCGCCTCGTCCCCCGTGCGCGTGGGCAATCCTACCGCGCCTCCACGGGCTCCCTGGCCGCCGCGTCGACCGTGCGCCGCGTGAGGATGGCGATGCACTGCTCGACGGC
>JACQUS010000588.1 GCA_016210125.1 Chloroflexota bacterium
CCTCTGGCCCGTCGACTTCGTCAGCGGCTGCGGAATGCTGCTGCGCTGCGCCGCGCTGCGGCGCGTCGGCCTGTTCGACGAGCGCTACTTCATGTACTACGAGGATGCCGACCTGTGCCGCCGCCTGGCCGCCGCCGGCTACCGCGTCGTCGCCGACGGGCGGGCGCGCATGTGGCACGCCGTGGCACGCAGCACGGCCCACGACCCGCCCTGGCGGCGTTACCTGCGCGATCGCAGTCGCGCGCTGTTCCAGCTTGGCGCCGTCGCTCCGTGGCAGCGCGCGCCTATGGCCGCGTTACTGGCGCTGGCCTGGGGCCGCCAGGCGGCGCGCGACCTGCAGGCCGGGCATGGCGCAGCTGCTTGGGCGTCGGCCCGCGGGCTGTGGGCCGGCGTGCGCGATGCCTGGGCGGGCATGCTGACCTCACCCCCCGTCCCCCTCCTCACAGGCGTAGGTATGGCTGCCAAGAGACCTCGTGTGGGCGGATCGCCTTTCCCTCCCCCGGATGGCGGCGCACCGGAAGGGCGGTTCAGCAGGAGCTTCGCCCTGCCTGCCGCACCTTTCCGGGAGGGCGAGGCTCCCGCCGAGCCGAGTCCTTCGCCCTCGAACGCCCAGAGCGTCCCTACCTGCCCCTGTAAGCCGTCCCCGTCTCGGCGAACCGAGACGGGGACATGAGGGGGTGAGATACGGGCGCGGCCGGCCATGCGCGCACGATCGCCGCGACCGTCGCGGAGCGCGAGTGCATGCCCTGCCTGCTCTGCGGCGCAGACGACGCCGCGCTCTGGCGCTGGGGCCGCGACCGCCTGCACGGCCGGCCGGGCTGGTTCCGGCTGGTGCGCTGCCGGCGCTGCGGCCTCGTGTATCTCAGCCCGCGGCCGAGCCGCGACGCTCTGCTGGCCTTCTACCCGGACGACTACGTCTCCTATCGCCCGCCGCTGGCCGCCGAGCCGCCGCTGCGGCGCTGGGAGCGCGGGCTAGGCCTGGCGCGCCGCTGCAGCGTGCTCACGCGGCGTCTGCCGCCGGGCCGGCTGCTGGATGTCGGCTGCGGGACAGGCGACTTCCTCGTGGCCATGGCCGAGCGCGGCTGGCGTGGCGTCGGCGTCGAGCTCCAGCCGTGGGCTGCCCGGCGCGCCCGTCAGCAGGGCGTCTGGGTCCTGCCGGGCGACCTGCTCGACCTGCCGCTGCGCGCGGGCGCGTTCGACGCCGTGACGCTCTGGGACGTGCTGGAGCACCTGCCCGACCCGCGCGTGGCGCTGGAGCGCGTCCGCGGCCTGCTGCGGCCAGGTGGTCTGGCGGTCGTGAGCGTGCCGCGGCTGGACTCGCCGGAGGGGCGACTGTTCGGCGCCTCCTGGGCCGGGCTGGACGTGCCGCGGCACTTCACGGTGTTCACCCGGGCAACCCTTGAACGTATGCTGGACACCGCCGGCCTGCGCGTCGAGGCCGTCGAGGATCGCAGCGGACGTTGGTCGGCCTGCGCCATCACGCTGCGCTTCCTGGCCGAGGCCCGGCTGCCCACGCCCGGCCTGCGCCGTGCCGCGGCCGCCGTGCTCGGCGCGCGGGCGGCGCGCCTGGCGGCCTGGCCGGTCTTCCAAGTCCTCGCGGCGCGCGGCTGGGGCGCGACGATGACCGTCGTCGCGCGGGCGGAGTAAGTGCTAGAGATACGCCGCGACGATCCCGCACGGGCGCGGGCAGCGTACGACGCGCTGCACGCCGGCGGGCAGCTCGGCCAGATGGAGTCTTTTTACCGCTGGGTGCTGGCGCTCCTGCGGCCGCGGCGTGGCGCCCGCCTGCTCGACGTGTCGTGCGGCCGCGGGCAGCTCGTGGCCCTGGCGCGGCGGCGCGGGCTGGCAGCCGTAGGCGTCGACTTCGCTCCGTCCGCCACGGCGGAGACCCGGCGGCGCGGTGGGCAGGCGGTCGTCGGCGACGGCCAGCGCCTGCCGTTTCCCGAGGCCAGCTTCGACTACCTCACGCACCTCGGCAGCCTGGAGCACTACGTGCGGCCAGAGGACGGCGCGGCCGAGGTGCGGCGGGTTCTGCGTCCAGACGGCGTGGCGCTGATCCTCCTGCCCAACGCCTTCGGCCTGCTATGGAACGTGTACTGGGTCTGGCGCACCGGCGCCGTGCACGACGACGGCCAGCCCGTCCAGCGCTACGCAGACCGGCGCACCTGGGAGCGCCTGCTCGGCGCCGCCGGGCTGGCGGTTGTGCGCGTCGCCAAGTACGAGCGGCCGCTGCCGCGCACGCTGCACGATCTGGCCTGGTACGCGCGCCGGCCACGCCGGCTGGCCGCGGCCCTCGCCGCCCAGCTCGTTCCGACGAACCTCGGGAGCTGCCTCGTGTTCATCTGCCGGCGCAGCAAGTCTGTATACGTGAGAGATTGAGCGTATGAGATTGCGTCGCGGGGGAGTGCGGAGGGGGCATTCGCCCCCTCCGACGAGGGCTGGGGAGTCCCCAACACCTGGGAGGAGTGGGGCAGCCACCTGGCGGGCAGTCGTCGCCGCACTGGCGCAGGCCGCGCTCGTCCTTCTGGCGCTCGGGGCGAGCTGGTGGGGCCTGGGGCAAGTCTGGCCGCAGCTCGTGGCCCTCGATCGCCCGCCGGACTCCGGCTGGCTGCTTGCGGCCGGCGGTGCCTACAGCGCCGCGCTGGCGCTGGCCGTGGCCGGCTGGCGCTGGCTGCTCCAGGGCTTCGGCGTGCGCCGGCCCTGGCTCGAGGACGCCTGGCTGTATACGCTGTCGCTGGCGGCGCGGCGGCTGCCGGGCGGCATCTGGGGGGCCGTCGGCCGCGTGTACCTCTACCGCCAGGCCGGCGCGCCGACCGGCGCCGTGGCTGTGGCGACGGTGGCCGAGCACGGGCTGGTTGTCGCCGCGGCGTTGGCGCTGGCCCCCCCGGCGCTCGCGCTCCTGCCGCTGCGCACCAGCGGGGGCGCCTGGGCCGCACTGGCGCTCGCCACGGTGGTGGCCCTTGCCGTGGCGCAGCCGCAGGCCTGGGCGTGGCTGCTGCGCTGGCTCGCGCGGCGCGGCCTGCTGCCGGCGGATGCCCTGGCGAGCCCGGTAGCGCGGCGCCGCTGGCTCGGCGCCGGCGGGCTCTTCGCGCTCGTGTGGCTCGCCGGCGGACTGGCGCTCGTCGCCGTGTCGCGCGCGTTCGGCGCGCTGGAGGCAGACCCGACGCTGGTGGTAGCCGCCTGGATCGTCGCGCGGGGCGCCGCGCTGCCGCTGGCGATGCTGCCGGCCGGGCTAGGCCTTAGCGACCTGGCGCTCGCGTTACTTTTGGGTTACGCGATGCCCGCGCCGATGGCCGTCGCCAGCGCGGTGGCTATACGCGCGCTGGTAACTTTGGGCGAGGTGGGGTGGGCGCTGGCCCTATTGACAACCTCCCAGGCCGTCCATATGATGAACGCAGTTGGCCGGCCTGTGGCTCATGACGACGGGCCTGAGACACAGCGCGGGGAGGAAGGGGCTTGATGAGACGGAGCGTGTGGATCAGAGCCGCACTATCCTTGGCCGTCACTCTCGGCGTGGCCGCCGCCGCGGCGGTGGGCGTGGCGGGTCTCCCCCGTGGCGCGACGCCGTCGGTCCAGGCCGTGGCGCAGCTCCAGGCACCGAGCACGTGGACCTCGGGCTTCCAGGTGCAGAACCTGGGCAGCGGGACGGCCACCGTGCGCATCACCTACTACAACCAGGACGGCTCCGAGGCCGGCCGGCAGACCGACACGATCGCACCGGGGGCGTCGAAAACGTTCTTCGACCGCACCATGGCCGTCCCCGACGGCTTCTACGGCTCGGTGGTCATCGAGTCCGACCAGCCGGTCGCCGCGATCACCAACGAGCTGGCGTTCGGCCCCAACATGGCCGGCAGCTACGATGGCGTGATCCATCCGGCGCAGACCTTTTATCTGCCGCTCATTCAGCGCGGCAACGTCGGCTGGAACAGCGAGATCTTCATCCAGAACGCCGGCGAGGCCGACGCGAGTGACGTCCGCGTCGAGTTCTTCCGTGGCGCCGACCGCGTTGCGACGAAGCAGATTCCGGCGCTCAAGCGCGGCGCGGCGTTCACGCTTCGCCAGGCCGACCAGGCCGAGCTGGGCGATCGCTTCGTCGGCTCGGCCACGGTGCGCTCGTCGCAGCCGGTGGCCGCGGTCGTTAACCAGTCGAACGGTGCCATTTTGCTGACGTACTCCGGCTTCGCGTCTGGGTCGAACCGCGTCTTCGCGCCGCTGATCATGACTGACAATCGCGGTTGGTCCACCGGCATGCAGGTGCAGAACGTCGGCCAGGCCGAGGTGACAGTGACGCTCAGCGTCAACGGCCAAGCGGTCGACAGCGCGGCCATCGCCGCTGGCGCGTCGAAGAGCTGGTTCCCGGTGCCCGGCACGTCGCCCGGCTTCGTCGGCTCGGCCATGGTCGAGGGCCCGGCCGGCAGCCAGCTCGTTGGGATCGTCAACGAGCTCAACCCGGCGCTCGGCCAGGGTATGTCCTACAACGGGTTCAACAGCGGCACAGCGAAAGTCTATGCACCGCTGCTGATGAACAAGGTCGGCCAGGAGGGCTGGGACACGGGCTTCCAGGTGCAGAACGTCGGCGCGTCGGCCACCACGGTGACGTTCAAGATCGGCGATCAGGTCGCGGACACCACGTCCATCGCGCCCGGCCAGTCGAAGACCTGGTACCCCATTCCGGGCACGTCGCCGCGCTTCGTCGGCTCGGGTACGGTCGAAGGGCCGCCGGGCAGCCAGCTCGTGGGTATCGTCAACCAGATACAGACGACGGCGACGAGCGCCGGCGACAACTCGATGGCCTACGAAGCCTTCAACCAGTAGCACCCACCACGGCGCTGTCCAGCGCGAGGGGCGAGGTTAGCCTCGCCCCTCGCCTGCTTCTCCGAGCGTCATTGCCTTCCGCCGCGCTCCTGCGACGGAACGCTTCGCGCTTGCGCCACCGCCCGTTGAATGGTGGTCGCAAAGCGCACGACAATCCCCTCGCTGACCCCGCCCCAAAGGGCCAGTCTTCACGGCAGCCTGGTGCACAGAGCGCCAAGCCCAGGTGGTGAGATGTGTGCTACGCTTGTGGCAGGCCATGCGTGGCGTGCGCTCGCGCCGTAGCTCGCTTGGCGCATTCCTATCGTCGTGCACCCACGTATGCTAGGGATAGGTGTGCGCCGGCACGCCGGCGAGGAGGGGAGCTATGGCGCGCTCGAGCGGCGCGCACGACCTCTGTCCCGTCGCCCGCGCGGCGCAGTTGCTGGGCGACCGCTGGACGCTCGTCATCCTGCGCGACCTCGCCACCGGCTGTCGGCGCTTCAGCGTGCTGGAGGCCTCGACTGGCATGAGCCCCCGAGTGCTCTCCGGGCGGCTGCGCGCGCTCGAGAGCGAGGGTCTCTTGCAGCGGCGGCAGTATGCGGAGATCCCGCCGCGAGTCGAGTACACACTGACCGAGAAAGGGCGAGCCGCCCTGCCGGTGATCGACCAGCTCCGCCAGTACGGCCGGACGTGGCTCATGGACACGGTCGACGAGGAGTGCCTGCCCCACCGCCACTGGCGGCGGGCGCGCCGTGCGCTAGCAGCGCCACCGAGCCAGCGGTAGCCTCGCTTTTGCGGGGCGCTCGGAATGACAAGCACACGCAAGGGGCGCTGCACTCCTACTCTGATCCTCCGCTCAGCGCGGCCACACCCTCGGCCGCCGGAGCCGGGCGCGGCGCCGGCGCGCAGGCGAAGACGACCACCGAGGCGAGCAGGCCGGCGACGGCGCTCATGGCCAGCGACAGGATGTAGTCGTGCGCCTGATCGTAGACGAACCCGCCGAGCCAGGCCCCGAGCGCCGTAGCCAGCGGCATGACCGCGAACATGGTCCCGGCGATCGTCGCCAGCGCCCGTCGGCCGAAGTGGTCGGCCACGATGGCCGTCGTCAGCGGCACCGTCGCCGTCCACGAGAAGCCCAGCACCGCGGCCCCGAGAAAGAGCAGCGACTCGTCGTGCAGGCCCACGCGCAGCAGCACGAGGAACGCCGCGCCCCGCAGCAGGTAGACGAACGCCAGCAGGTTCTTGCGCGTCAGGTGGTCGGAGAGCCAACCGAAGATCAGCGCGCCGGCGATCGAGAAGCCGCCGATCAGCCCGACGGCGCCGGCGGCCATGAGCTCGCTGAAGCCCATGTCCATCGCCCAGACGGCCATGTGCGTGTTGGCGAAGGCCATAGTGAAGCCGCAGACAGCATAGCCGAAGCTGAGCTGCCAGAAGACCGGCGTGCGCACCGCCTCGCGGAGGGGCACGTCGCGGACGTAGGCCCGCTTCGCGGCCGCCGCGGCGGCCCTCGCCACGCTGTCCCCGTCTGGCCGCAGGCCGAGCGCCTCGGGGTCATTGCGGATGAGCAGCAGCCCGACGGGCAGGATCACCAGACCCAAGAGCACGGCCAGAGCCGTGTAGGTCGTGCGCCAGTCGGTCAGCAGCAGGACGAGCATCGCTCCCGGCACGATCAGCACCTCGCCAGCCGCCGTGCCGGCGCTCAGAATCGAGAGCGCCAGACCGCGCTGGCGCTCGAACCAGCGCGCCGCCAGGGGTGCGAGCGTCGCCAGCGAGCTGGTCGCTAGAGAGATGCCCAGGAGCGTGTAGACGAGGTACATGTGCCAGATGTTCTGCACGAAGGGCATGCTGCCCAGCGCTACCGCGGCGACGGCCACCCCGGCGAGGGCGACGAGCTTGGGCCCGTAGCGGTCGGCCAGGTAGCCGGCCGCCGGCCGCAGCAGGCCGCTGAGCAGCAGGTTGATCGACGCCGCCCCAGCTAGAGCGGCGCGGTCCCAGCCGAACTCCTGTTGCAGCGGCCTAATGAAGATGCCGAAGGAGAAGCGCGCTCCGGAGACGCCGAACATGATGATGGCTGCGGCCGCGATGATGACCCAGCCATAGAACAGACCCCTGACCATTCCTCTCCTTCCTCGTGCCTCGTTCACTATATCATGTATATGAGCGTAAGCACGTTGCCGTGGCCGCCGCTGACACCTGCCCCGCCGCCACAGCGTCGGCATATGGTACGGTAATCGACGAAGCGCGCGACGCCACACGGGGCGCGCGATCGGAAAGCGACGACCGGGCGAGGGGCAGCTTGGTGACTAGTCAGCCAGCCGAGCACGCTCAGGCTGCGGAGGCCGGGTCCGCGCCTGGCCCACGCCCCGTCGCGGACGTCATCGCACGCCTTTCGCCGC
>JACQUS010000592.1 GCA_016210125.1 Chloroflexota bacterium
CGTGGGAAAGCCAAGAAGGTAGCGCTCGTGGCCTGCATGCGCAAGCTGCTGACCATGTTGAACGCCATCCTCAAGCACCGCACCCCGTGGCGTCACCCCGCTCCTCGTACGCGTGAGGCCGCACATGCTACCTCTTGATAAAAAAGACTGTTGCTCTGCACGCCCCTCACCTGCTGCGCCAGCGGCCATTCATTCGTCCCCGTGTCCCGCAGGGACGCCGGGGACCTTCCCGCCGCCCGGCGCGCCGTCTAGCCCACCGTCGCGCCCTCCGCGGCCTCCAGCCGCGCCAGCTCGGCGAACAGCTCGCGCTGCCGTGTCGTCAGCCGCGTCGGCAGGAGGACGTGCACCTCGACCAGCAGGTCGCCGCGCTGCGCCGTGCTGTCCAGTCGCGGCATGCCCTGCCCGCGCAGCCGGAAGATCTGCCCGTCACGCGTCCCGGGCGGAATTCTCAGAGCCAGCTCGCGAGCGTCCGGCGTCGGGACCGACGCCTCGCCGCCGAGCACGCAGGTTGTCAGCGGTACCGTTGCCCTGCCATGCAGGTCATCGCCGCGCCGCTCGAAATGCGGGTCGGGAACGATGCCGACGACGAGGTACAGGTCACCGGTCGGCGCGCCGGGCGCGCCGGGGGCCCCCTGTCCGGCGATGCGCACGCGTGAGCCGTCGCGCACGCCGGGCGGGATGTGCACGTCGAGCCGCCGCACCTGGCCCGACGGCAGGCGCAGCTCCAGACGGCGCGTCGTGCCACGGTAGGCCTCGGCCAGCGAGACCTCCAGCGGGTGCTCGACATCGGCGCCGCGGCGCGGTCGCCGCTGGCCCCGGCGCGGCATGCCGCCGAAGAACGTCTGGAAGAAGTCGGAGAACGGCGACCCACCGCCGAGGAGGTCTTCCAGCTCCTCCTGGCTCAGCGTCCGCTGCTCGAAGCGCGCGCCGCCCGGCGCCTCGCCGAAGCCGAAGCGCGACCAGTCGAAGGGTCGCCCTTGGCCGCCAGCAGCTTGCTGCGCGCGCTGCCAGGTCTCGTACTCCTTCCAGCGGGAGCCCAGCTCGCCGTAGCGTCGGCGCTTCTCGGGGTCCGAGAGCACTTCGTAGGCTTCGTTCACGCCCTTGAAGCGCTCCTCCGCCTCCTTGTTGTCCGGATTGACGTCGGGGTGATACTGGCGCGCTAGGCGCCGATAGGCGCCGCGGATCTCTTTTTCCGAAGCCTTGCGATCAACGCCGAGCACTTGATAGTAGTCTTTGAACTCCATGGCTCCACGATCCCGTCTGTCGCGGCGCGGTCGGCGCCCGACCGGCGCGTACCGTGCTGTTGCGCCGTTGCAGCCGTCCGAGGCCACTGCTCACGCGGCAGGGCGCGCCGTGCGGGCACGCCTTACTCTAATCTTACCTGGTCGTCTCGCTCTCGGGCAGCGCCCGTCTGCGAGCGGGCCCCTTGCGGGGGACGCCGCGCGACTGGGGTCCCAACAAGGGCTTCGTGCCGTTTCGATATCCCTTCTCCGCCGCTCGGCCGCCCCCGGCGGCGGCCCGAGTCACTGCCAGGCGGCGCGAGTGGCGGCTCTGCGGTCGAGCAGTCGTTTCGACGAGGCTCGAACCGCTCCGCTATAAGGCGAGTGCGCCATCAGCGGCGACGCTTGCCGAGCACCCGGCAATCTCGCTAAGATTAGGTGGTTACGCCGGCCGGCGCCGGCCCGCTGGCCGCGCGGCCGTGCGTCCGGCCCAGCAGCGCGTCGATCGGCCGGCAAATCTCGAGTCTTCAGGAGGCGACGATGCCTGCTTACGAGTATCACTGCGCGAGCTGTGGCAACGCGTTCGAGCTGTGGCGCCCTATGAGCGAGTCCAGCGCCCCGGCCACCTGCCCGAAGTGCGGCGGTGCGGCCGAGAAGCTCGTCTCGGTCTTCGCCTCCACCTCGGGGTACGGCATCAAAGTGCCGGAGCGGCCAGCCTTCCGCGGCGGCACGGAGGCGAGCTAGCGCCTCACGCGCAGGCGGCGTCTTTTCGGTCCCGCGCGCGGTGCGGGGAGAGACGACAGGCGCGCGGGAGCGTGTCGCCGCAGGTCGCCCGGCGCTGCGCGGGCGAGGCCCATGCTCGCCGGCGCGGGGGCGCGAACGATATGCTCTGCGCCCGGCCCAGCACCGTACCGGTCGACGGCGGGCAGACGCGCTCGGGCCGGCGTGCTACCGGCTTGCGGGTCCGGCGGGGCGGAGGAGCTACGTCGCTGCTACGAGAGCAGGGTGCGGCCCAGCGACACCCATGCCACCCAGAGGAACAGCAGCAGCAGCAAGCCGCCACTCATCGCCGACACACTGGCGATGGCCGCCGGCCAGAAAAGGGTTTTCGCGTCGTCGGGCCACTCACCGACCTGCATCGCCAAGGTGCGCGCGTAGCTCTGCGTTACGAGCGCGGTGAACGCCGCCAGCCAGACAGCCAGCAGGGGAACGCGGAGGAGCAGCGCCACCTCGGGGAGGTGCAGACCGGGCGCAGCCTGGTGGACGCGCAGGGCGACGCCGGCCGGTCCGATGCCGGGGAGCGTGGCCTGAAAAAAAAGCAGCACGGGAATCCACGCAACCCAGGCGATCGGCCGGCAGACGCGCCCGACGCGCTCACGGAGCTCGCCGTCGTGGGCGCGCTGCCCGACGTAGAGCCCGACTGCCACCGGCACGACGGCCCCGGCCACGAGCTGCCACAGGATGTCCGTCAGCCCCATGCTGCTCCTTTTTTGCGCGGTGACGAGAATTAGTATAGCATCGGCGGCAGGCCGGCCGGTGCCGCAATGTGCTCTGTCTACGGTCGGAGGCTCGGCACGGCGCGGGAGACGAACCTGGTATACTGCCAACGAGGCGAGAGTCGGTCGTGGCTATCAGCGGCATTCCAGATCCAACGCAGCGTGCCAACGCGCTGAAGCGCTATTACGCGACTTCAGGGTCGCTCATCGGCAACGCCCTTCAAGCGCGGGTGGAGTGGCTGAAGTCGCTCGACGAGGTCATCGAGGAGTTCGACAAGCGCGGCGTCAACGCCGGCCGGGTGAAGGCCGGCCTGATCGGCGCGCAGTACAACAGTCTCTTCGAGCGCTACCTCCAGGCCTTTGTCCGCCTCCAGCCGCCGCCGGGCGCCGACGACTTCCACCAGCGCTGGGTCTCCTGGCTCCAGCGTCTCACGCGGGCCAACTTCTGCCTGAGTGAGGGCGCGAGTCGCAGCGACTTCCGCCTGCTCGAGGAAGCGTGCACGACGCTGGAGGAGGCCCGCCCGCTCCTAGTGACCATCACGCGCGTTACGGCCATCGTCGCGCCCGACCTCCTGCCGGCCGCGCGGGTGCCGGGCCAGCCCGTCGGGCGGGCAGCGCCCCCGCCCGCGCCGGCACCCGTGCCGTCCGGGAGGGCTGCGCCCGACGCAGGTCGCAAGCCAGCGCCGGCTGCCACTCCTACGGCGCCGGGAACCGGTCACGTCAAGGTCGCCGCCAAGACGGTCGACCCCAAGCAGCAGAAACGCAAATAGAAGTACGCCTCGAGGCGCCTCGAGCAGGATCAGCCCCTCCCCGCTGCGTAGCTTCGTGACAGCTCCTCGAAGCCCGTGCTAACGTTCGGCCGGGGGAGGCAGCGCGTCGTGGCAAGCCCTAGCTCACAGCCCCGCGTGTGGCTCGTGGTGGCCATGATGACGCTCACATGCGTCACCGTGGTCACCGCGATGACCATGATCGCGCCGCTGCTCGTCGACCTGGCCCGTGACTTCGGCATTTCGGTCGCCGTTGCCGGCCAGCTCGGCACCGCCACGGCCCTGCCCTGGGCCATCACCGCGCTCGTCGCCGGCCCGACGACCGACCGCTTTGGCCGCCGCGCCATGCTTGCGACGGCTCTCGTCGGCCTCGGCACAGTGAACTGCCTGAGCGCCCTCGCGCCGAGCTTCGGCGTGCTCCTGGCGCTCCGGGTGCTCATGGGCATCGTCGGCGGCGCCGCTCCGACGGCGATGCTCACCGTCGTCGGCGACCACGTGCCCGTCGAGCAGCGCGGCAGCGCCATGGGCTGGGTGTTCGCCGGCTTCGGCATCGCCGCGGTGGTCGGCGTGCCGACGGCCGGAGCGCTCGGCGGGGCCTTCGGCTGGCGCTGGGCGCTGGCCCTCGTGGGCCTGGTCGTCCTGGGCGTCACAGCCCTCGTCTGGCGCTTCCTTCCCGTCGACGTGCCGCGCGCCGCGTCCGGCAACCCCGTCCATGCTTACACGCAGGTGCTGCGCACGCCGGGGCTGCTGCGCCTGCTCTTCGCGAACACCGGCGAGCGCGTTGCCTACGTCGGCAACACGCTCTATCTGCCGCCGTTCCTGATGCAGACCTACGGTCTCAGCGCGGCGCAGGTCGCCCCGGCGCTGGCAGCCGCCGCGCTGGGCGCCATCGCCGGCAACGTCGTCGGCGGGCGCATCGCCGACCGCGTGAACCGCCCGCTGGCCTACGCCACCGCGCTGGTCACGTCGATCGTCTTCGCGCTGCCCCTCTTCCTCTTGCCCGGGCACCTCGGCCTCTCCACCGCGCTGGCCGCGCTCTTCGGTCTGGCCAACGGGGCCAGCCGGCCGGCGTTCCAGTCGCTGGCCTCCGAGGCGTCGACGCAGCATCGCGGGACGGCGATGGGCCTGGTGTCCTGCTCTAGCCAGGTCGGCTGGGCCTCCGGCGCCGCGCTCGGCGGCATCGCCATCGCTGTGGGTGGCTACGGCGGCATCGGCATGCTGGCCGCCGTCGCCTCGCTCTACGCCGCCGGGACGACGCTGACGTTGCGACGCGGCGCCGTGCGCGCACAGCACGGCGCGCTGCCGCGGTAGTGCGTTGACAGATCCCGCCGTCGGTCCTAGAGTAAGCGCACGGCCGCACGGAGGATGGCGTGGCCTACGAGAACGTCCGCGTCGAGCAGGTCGAGCCGGGCATCAGCCGCGTCACGCTCAGCCGCCCCGACAAGATGAATCCGTTCTTCCGCGAGACGGCCATCGAGCTGCAGGCGGCCCTTAGCCATCTCAACGCCGACGCCACGGTGCGCGTCGTGATCCTGACGGGCTCGGGCAGGACCTTCGCCGGCGGGGCCGATCTGAACGCGTTGGCGAGCGCCCGGTCGCTCTGGGATGCCCGCGCCTACCTGACCCTGCTCTACGAGACCTTCGGGGTCGTCGAGCGGCTGGCCCAGCCGGTCATTGCCGCAGTCAACGGCCTGTGCTTCGGCGCGGGCGTCGAGCTGGTGGCCGCGTGCGACTTCGCCATCGCCGCCGAGAGCGCGCGCTTCGCCATGCCCGAGGTCGCGCTGGGACTACCATCGGTCATCCAAGCGGCGCTCCTCCCGCGCTACGCCTCGATCGGACGCATCCGCGAGTGGCTGTATACGGCCGACGAGATCGACGCCCACGAGGCCGAGCGCTGGGGTCTGATCAATCGCGTCGTCTGGGACGACGCGCTGCCTGAGGAGGCGCTGCGCACGGCGCGCAAGATCGCCGGCCGCTCGGCGCTGGCGGTGCGCTTGCAGAAGGAGCTGATCAATCGGCGCTGGCTGCGTGCTGATCTCGAGACGGCGATGCTGGACAGCGTCGAGCTCGGCAGCCTGCCGTTCAGCACCGGCGAGCCGCAGAGTCTGGCACAGGACCTGATCGCCGCATTGAAGGCGCATAAGCGCAGCGCGCCGCCGGCCAGCAGCGAGCGCCCGTCCTAGCGCCGGCTGCCTGACGCGACAACCGCGCCGAGCGGCCGGGGCCAGGAGGCTTCACCTCTACCGAAGCGCGTCTGCTATGCCTGCCGAGCAGCCCTTGTCCTTGCGGGTCACCGGCGACGAACGCAAAGCCGCCCGCGCGGCACGGGGAGCGCAGAGGGGCTTTGCCCCTCTGCGTACCACTGCGGGAGGGGTGGGGCGGGGCAAGGCCGGCTAGATGCCATGTTCGATAGGATGGGAGATACCGGCTCGCCCGATGGCCGACGCCGCGGCGGGCGACATCGACGAGCGACATCAACAAGCGACGACGCGCTCTGGGAGGAACGGTCGTGGCCCTCATTAAGTTCGGCGTTGGCCTAGGGACCGGCCCCGGCGGCGTCCTCGACGCCCGCACGACGGTCGCCTTCTTCGACAAAATCGAACAGTGGCACTTTGACTCGCTCTGGCTCAGCGAGCACGTTGTCGGCGCCGCGCCGGTCCTCGACTGCCTAACCACGATCACGATGTTCGCGGCGCGCACCCGCCGCGCGAAGATCGGCACCAGCGTCCTGCTGCCCACGCTGCGCCACCCGGTGCTCCTGGCCAAGCAGCTCGCCACGCTCGACTACTTGAGCGAGGGGCGGCTGCTGCTGGCCCTCGGCATCGGCAGCGACCCGGGCGACTACGCGGCGTGCGAGGTCCCGACCGAGCAGCGCGGCCGGCGGCTCGACGAGGCCATGCAGCTCCTGCGGCTGCTCTGGACGCAGGACCACGTGAGCTTCCACGGCCACAGCTATCGCGTCGAGGACGTGACCCTCGACCCGAAGCCAGCGCGCCGCGGCGGCCCGCCCATGTGGATCGGCGGCCGCTCGGAGGCGGCGCTACGGCGCACGGCGCGGCTGAGCGACGGCTGGCTGGCCTCGTTCGTCACGCCGGCGGAGTTCCAGAGCGATGTGGACAAGATCATGGCCTACGCCGCCGCGGCTGGCCGCGCGTTCGAGCGCGACGAGACGGGCGCTATCCTGATCACATGCGTCGCCGAGCGCGGCAGCCGAGCCTACGAGCGCGCCGCGAGCTACCTCGAGGCCACGCGGAAGCGGCCGGCGGCCGACGTGCTGGAGCGCAGCCTGGTGGGGCCGGCGGCGTGGTGCGTCGAGCGGCTGCACGAGTACATCGCCGCCGGCCTCGACAAGTTCGTCTTGCGGCCGCTTTGCCCACCCGAGGAGCTGATCGACCAGCTCGCTCTGCTGCGCGAGCAGGTCGTCCCGCACTTCCCGGTGCCCGTGCCCGCGTAGCGCTAGCGGTTCAGCTCGCGCAGGGACTCGTCCCAGCGCGCGCGCTCGGCCGGCCGCTGGTGGCGGCGCCACCAGCCCGCCGCGCCCCGCCGCGCGACGGCGCGCAGGTCGCCGATCCAGCGCAAGTAGCCCGGCAGCCGCCGTGCCACCAGCAGGGCAACTGCCGGAGCGACGCGCCGCCACGGGCGCTCGTGCGGCAGGGAGGGATAGTAGAGGCCGAACGTCTCCAGCCGGAAGCGCAGCAGGCGCAGGCGCACGAG
>JACQUS010000014.1 GCA_016210125.1 Chloroflexota bacterium
GTCCACGATCAATGGCCCCTCCTCGCCGACCGGTGTGGGATAGTATATGCTCTCTGCCGGCGTGGTCAATCGTCGCGCGGCGCGTCCGCACGGGCGATGGGCAGTGCGCCCCGGATGCAGCCCGCGCTCCCGGCGGAAGGCTCGGGCGTGAACGCCTCGTGGTCGGCGTGGCCCTGGACCGCCGCCGCGGCGACGGCGTAGCGCAGCGAGAACTTCGCCGCCAGCGCGTTGCGCGGCCGCGTGACGTCGAGCGTGTGGTAGGGCGCGTAGATGTCGACGAGGATGCGCTCGATCCGCTGCGGCGTCAGCCCGTGCTCGGCGACCAGGCGTAGGGTGGCCTCGACGCTGGCGTCGAAGTTGCCGTTGCGGGCGTACTGCTTGTGATAGTTGCGCGTGACGCAGTACACCGTGCCCAAGTCCTTGACGAACAACTCGGCGTCGAAGGTCGGCAGCGCGCGCTCGATGGTGACGCGGATGGCGTCAGGCAGACCGAGGTAGCCCATCGGCGCCAGCTCGGCTGCCAATAGCCCGTCGCGTGCGCCGGCGCCGGTCCAGAGATTACGGACAGTCGCGCCTTCCCGAAGCACGTCATAGCTCGTGATGTGCGCGAACGACGCGGCGATGCGCAGTGTCTCCCTGGTCGTCGCCGCGTCGTGGCGCTTGAGCACGCAGGCGGCCGCGGCGCTGCCGAGCACGTCGAGGAAGATGCGCCGCGTCGCGCGCTGCGCATCGGCCGGCAGCGTCTCCCAGCGGGCGCTGGCGATGTGCTCGGCGATCTTATCCAGGTATGGCGCGTCGCACGCCGCCGACCGACGCAAGCGCCGCCGGCGACCCCAGCAGACGCCACGGCTCGGCCAGCCCCCTTCCTGCTCGCCCACCCGGCGCGGCCATTATCAGCCAGCGGCCGCTCGACCGCAACCGCTCGCCTAGCCGAGCGTCAAACGTGCCCCAGGCTGCCCTCGCGCCGCGCGAGCGCCAGCGCGCCGGCGCAGGCCCACAGCCCACTCGGCAGCAGGGCCACGGCGAAGAGCGCCAGCGTCGCCAGGTCCGGAGCAAGCGCTGCCCAGCTCGCGCCGCCGAGCAGGGCCTCGCGCAGCGCCCGCAGCGCGTAGGTCAGCGGGACGAGCGCTGCCAGGCGCTGCATCCACTCCGGCAGCACCTCCGGCGGATAGAACACGCCGGCCAGGAGCGCCGAGCCGTCGGCATAGAGCCAGGCCAGCGGGTCGCCGCGCTTCAGGACGACGACCACCGCGGCGGCCCACAGCCCGGCGCCGCACGAGCTACACAGCAGCAGCACCAGCGCGAGGAGCGCCGCGCCGGCGTTGCTCTCTTGCAGCCGCAGCCCGAAGATCGCCTGCCCGACGATGAGGTAGCCGGCGGCCTCGGCCAGCGCGAGGGCGAACGTCCAGGCCACTAGTCCGCCGAGCAGCGTCGCCAGGCCGAGCGGGGCCAGCAGCAGGGCCTCGAACGTGCCCTGCCCCTGCTCGCTGCGGATGGCCTGCGCGAAGGCGTAGAGCGCCGTCGAGAGCAGGTGCCAGAGGACGATGCCGAGCAGGATGAAGGCGAAGAAGTTGCCGCGGTAGGCGGCCAGCAGCTCCTCGGCGCTGCGGCCGCTGAACTGAGCGAGGAAGAAGTAGCTGGCCACGCTGAAGACGATGCCGAGAATCTGCATCCAGAAGGAGAGGCGATAGCTCACGTGGAGGCGGTAGTCCTTGCGCAGGAAGGCCCACAGCTCGTGCAGCACCGCGCGCTCCTCGGCGCCACCTCTCCCCCGGCCCCTCTCCGGCACGGAGAGGGGAGGTGCTCCACGCGAGCGTGGCGCTCCCGCGTAGGGATCGGTCGAGCCGTCGTTGCTCGACACAGATGCTCCACGCGAGCGCGGCGCCTCCCTACGCGCGCCGGAAAGGGCTCAAGGGTTAAGGAAAGCGTACTCTTCGACCAGCGGGAGACGCCTCACCGGCGCCAGCCGTGTAGGGCGAGCCGCCGGCGTGCCCCTACGCACTCACCAGTGTAGCCGGCATCACCGACCGCGTGCCGTACAATCAGCATAGAAGTCCAGCATAGGAGTCCCGCATAGAAATCCCTGCAGGAAGTTGCCATGACGACTGACACGCTGCTGCTCGGCGCGGTGCTCGTTGGCCTGTTCGTCCTGCGCCTGCGCTTCGGCGGCCTTTGAGGGCTCGTCCCGCCGCCCGGTGCGGGCGACCCCGAGGAGCGCGCGGTTGGCTGCGGGCCCCGCCGCGACAGCCGAGACTGATCCTCACCCCGTCATACGCCGCGCTACGGCCGCCAGCCCGCGCGCGGCAATGCCCAGCATGCGCGCCGGCCAGAGCGCGGCCCGCAGCAGCGCGCTGAGCCGGCCACCCCCATA
>JACQUS010000595.1 GCA_016210125.1 Chloroflexota bacterium
ATCCTGGAGCGCGCGCTGCGTGAGCTCCAGGACGAGATGCTCTTGCTGGGCAGCATGGTCGAGAAGGCGATCGATCGCGCCGTGCGCACGTTGCAGACCCTCGACGCGGACGAGGCACGGCGGCTCATCGCCGACGACTTGCTCATCAACCAGAAGCGTTTCCAGATCGAGGAGGCGGCAATCCAGACTATCGCCACGCAGCAGCCAATGGCCAGCGACCTTCGGGCCATCGTGGCCATCCTCAACATCATCGTCGACCTGGAGCGCATGGGCGATCACGCCGAGGGCATCGCCAAGATCACCCTGCTGCACAGCGCGCAGCCGCTGCTCAAGCCGCTCATCGACGTGCCGCGCATGGCCGAGCTGGCGCGCGGCATGCTGCACCAGGCCCTCAACGCGTTCGTCCTACGCGATGCCGACCTAGCGCGGCGCATCTGCGACGAGGACGACGAGGTCGACCGCCTGCACGACCGCGTCTATGAGGAGCTCATCGGCTACATGATCCGCGACCCAGCGACCATCGCGCGCGCAACGTACCTGATGTGGGTTGCGCACAACTTGGAGCGCATCGCCGATCGAGCGACGAATATCTGCGAGCGCGTCGTGTTCCTCGTGACCGGCCGTATGCAGGAGCTCAACGTCTCAAAGTATTGAAATTCTTCGATGTATGTGCTAAGATGCCAGACAGGTGGTCGGCGACGACAGCGACGGCCAACGGGAGGGACGGCTATGGCGCTGCGATCCCGCCCGGCGCCGCGCGCGCCAAGACGCAGCGCGCCGACCGATGCCTGCTGCGGCCCGCTGTGCGCCCCGACAGGTGAACTCGCCGCGGCCGCGCGGGCGCTTCGCGCGCTCGCGGACCCGACGCGCCTCGGCATCCTCGCGATGTTGGCCGAGCGCGAGACGCTCTGCGTCTGCCATCTGGTGGAGGTCTTCCCGCTCGGCCAGCCGACGATCTCGCATCACCTGCGGCTGCTGCGGCAGGCCGGATTCGTAGACTGCGAGCGCCGGGGCACCTGGTGCTACTACGTCCTGCGCCCGGCGGCCCGCGCGGCCCTCGCCTGGGCGCTGGCACTGCCGGCGGCACTGGCCGGCGGCGAGCCGGCAGGGGACCGGGGCGCGTATGCGGATGCGCCGGTCGGCGCGGTGGAGCGGGCGCGCGCGGCCGGTAGCGCTGTCGCCGGCAGCGCGGTGGGAGCGCGGCGTTGACGCCCACCCACGTCTGGCGCTGGCGCACACGATTGGCAGAGCGCCACGGCCAGGCGTGCTGCGTGGTGGCCCGCGGGCGGCTGAACAGCGCGCTCGTGGCCTTCGCCGATGGCGAGCTGGTGGTCACTAGCCGCTGGGCCGTGCGCAGGATCGCGACGCGAGAGCAGGCCGTAGGCGGCGCCCGCAAAGAGGCGCTGCACGCGAGGGCGCGGACGCCGCCGACCGAGCCGAGGTGCGGATAGCGCTGCCCGTCGTGGCAGCCCGGAGCCGAGCGCGCGACGGCGGGTGACCGGCGCGTCTAGCGGCTCCGGAGGTGGGAGAGACGATGGCCTTGGCCGACGAGCTGGTCGCTTTTGCGGAGACTTTCTGGACGGCGGCGTTGCAGTTCTGGCCCTACTTCCTCTTCGCGGTCATCCTGGGCGTCCTGCTCAATATGACGCGGCTCGACCGTAGGGTCGTGGGGTTCTTCGACCGTGGCGGCCCCCGGCCCATCCTGGGTGCTATCCTGCTCGGGGCCGTGAGCCCGCTCTGAGCCCTCGGGGTGCTACCGGTGGTAGCCTCGCTTCTCGCTGCTGGCGTGCCCCTGGCGCCCGTCATGGTGCTGCTTGTCACCTCCCCGCTGGTGAGCCCGGCGAGCTTCGTGCTGGCCTGGGGCGGCCTCGGACCGGCCTTCGCGCTCACGAAGCTGGCCTCGGCCCTGGTGATCGGCCTGGCGGCCGGGCTACTGACGCACCATCTGGTGCGCGGCGGCGCTCTGACCGGCCAGATCCAGCCGGCCGTCTTCAAGTCCGCCGGTGCGGCCGCCGCGCGGCAGCAGCGCGGCGGATGCGTCGCGGCCGGCAGTGGCGACTGCGGCGCGCGCGTCGCGCTGGCCGACGTGGCGCGGGCCACCGCGCGCGAATTCACGCAGCGGTCCTGGCGCATGAGCATCTTCGTCGGCCGCTTCGTCCTCCTGGGGCTGGTGGCCCAGGCGCTCCTTGTGCGCTACCTGCCCCAGTCGTGGATCGAGGAGGTGCTCGGGGCGCAAAACCAGTTCTCGGTGCTTGTGGCCGCGGCCGTCGGCCTGCCGGCGTACGTGAACGGTATGGCGGCCATTCCGCTCCTGCGCGGCCTGCTCGACAAGGGCATGGACCCTGGAGCGGTCGTGGCCTTCCTCATCGCCGGGCCCGTGGCGACGGTGCCGTCGATCATCGCCGTCACGGCGCTGGTGCGGCGGCGAGCCGTCGCGGTCTACCTCCTTTCGGGGCTGATAGGCGCCATAGCGTTTGGCTACGCCTTCGACGTGGCCCGGGTGATCGGTTCGATCAGGTAGCGGCGTGAGCGGCCGCGGAGCCGAGCGGGGCACGCGCCGCCGCGACTGGGTAGATACTGGAGGGAGAACGTGACAGACGTGCAGCACGACCCCAAGGCCATACGCGAAGCGGTGCGGGCGAAGTACGCGACGGCGGCGCTGCGCGTCGCGCAGAGCGGCACGGCCGCGTGCTGCGGCAGCAGCCCCGGCAGCGAGACGATCACCCGGGGGCACTACAGCGCCGAGGACGCCGCGGCCCTGCCGCAGGAGGCGCTGCTGGCGTCGCTGGGCTGCGGCAACCCCACGCTGCTCGCCGAGCTGTACCCGGGCGAGACGGTGCTCGACCTGGGCTCTGGCGGCGGCGTGGACGTGCTGCTGTCGGCGCGGCGCGTTGGCACGAGCGGCCTGGCCTACGGGCTGGACATGACCGACGAGATGCTCGCCCTGGCTGAAGAAAACCGTCGCAAGACCGGTCTCGAAAACGTGCGCTTCCTCAAAGGCTACATGGAGCAGGTGCCGCTGCCCGACGCGAGCGTCGACGTCATCATCTCCAACTGCGTGGTGAACCTCTCGCCCGACAAAGACGCCGTCCTGCGCGAGTCCTGGCGTGTCCTGCGCCCGGGCGGGCGCTTCGCCGTGTCGGATATCGTCTTGCGCGCGCCGCTGCCGCCGGCCGTGCACACGCGGCTGGAGATGTGGGCCGGCTGCGTCGCCGGCGCCCTGACCGAGGCCGACTACCGCGCCAAGCTGGCCGCGGCCGGCTTCGAGGGCGTCGAGATCGTGACCACGCGCATCTACGGGGCCGAGGTGTTTGGTGCGGAGTCACCGCGCTGGTGGCGCGAGCTGGACGACGCCGACCGCGCCGCGGCGGCCGACTGCGTGACCAGCGCCTTCGTGCGCGCTTGGAAGCCCGGCGGCGCGGCCGTCGAGCGGCGGCCGGCGATGGCCGCGGTGCCCGTGATCGCTGGCGACGAGCAGCGCGGCTGCTGTGGCGGGGTCAGCAGCACCTGCTGCTGACCGTCGCGGAGACCGACGATGGCTCAGCGCAGGCGCGTGCTCTTTCTCTGCACGCACAACTCGGCGCGCAGCCAAATGGCCGAGGGCTGGCTGCGCCACCTCGCCGGCGAGCGCTACGAGGCGCACAGCGCCGGCACCGTCGCCACCGCCGTGCGCCCGCTGGCCATCCGCGCTATGGCCGAGGTGGGCGTGGACATCGCGGAGCACGAGAGCAAGACCGTCGACCGCTATGTCGACCAGCCCTGGGACGCGGTGATCACGGTGTGCGATGAGGCCAACGCCGCCTGCCCGGTGTTTCCCGGTGGCCGGCAGCGGCTGCACTGGTCGCTTCCCGACCCTTCGC
>JACQUS010000590.1 GCA_016210125.1 Chloroflexota bacterium
GCTGCGGAACAACGCGCGGATTGGCGGGGAGGTCGCCGTGGCGCTCGCCGCGCCGCCGGCGAGGGTGGGCGCTCCGACGGAGGGGTCACAATGACCATCGACGTGCTTCTGGCCGCGGTCGCTGCGCTGGCCGTGGCCGTCGTGGCGCTGGCGCTCTACGTGCTGGCGCTCGAGCGCCGGCTGCGGCGTGCGGTCTGGCACTACCGGCGCCTGCGCGAGGGCGTGCGCGGCGAGCGTCTCGACGAGCTGCTGGAGGGCCACCTCGCCGCGACGCACGACGCGGCGGCGGAGGCTCTGCAAGCCATTGCGCTCTGCGACCAGCTCGATCTGCGCCTGCGCCAGGCGTTGCAGCAGGTCGGCGTCGTGCGCTTCAATCCGTTCGACGACACCGGCGGCGACCAAAGCTTCAGCGTCGCCGTGACGAACGCCGAAGGTGACGGCTTCGTCCTCAGCAGCCTGCACGGGCGCAGCGGCTCGCGCGTGTATGCCAAGCCGGTGCACGGGGGCACCTCGCGCTACGCGCTCTCGAAGGAGGAAGAGCAGGCCCTGCTCGAGGCCAGCCTGACACGTGGGGCGCGGCCGTCGTGACCGGGCCTAGGCAGGCCCGGAAAAGTGCGTTCGAGCATTGTCCGCCGAGCGCCGGCTCTGCTAGCATGCGCAGGTGATGAACGCCAAGCAACTCTGGCACGCCGCCCGCGGAGAGCTCCAGCGACGCATCTCGCCAGCCTATTACGACACGTGGGTCAAGCACGCCACGGTGCTGGACTGCGAGGACGAGGTGCTCGTCATCGGCGTGCCCTCGACCTTCGCGAAGGAGTGGCTGGAGACGCGGCTGCTGGCCCAGATCCGTCGGACCATCAGCGGCATCGCCGGCCGCCCGATGGACGTGCGCGTCGAGGTGCAGCACGCGCAGCGCCCACCCAACGGCGACCCGGCTCTCAGCGCCGCTGGCCGGTCCGAGGTGACCGAAGCCCGCGTGGCTGCCCCCGCCGACCGCCCGTCGTCCAACGGCGGCCTGAACCCGCGCTACACCTTCGCCACCTTCATCGTCGGCAACTCGAACCGCCTCGCGCACGCCGCGGCCGTGGCCGTCGCCGCGCGGCCGGCCACGGCCTACAATCCGCTCTTTATCTACGGCGGCGTCGGCCTCGGCAAGACACACCTCCTGCACGCCATCGGCCACGAGATGCGCCGCCAGGGACGCGCCGTCACCTACGTCTCGTCCGAGCGCTTCACCAACGACCTCATCAATGCCATCCGCATGCAGCGCACCGAGGAGTTCCGCGCGCGCTACCGCACGGCCGACGCGCTGCTGATCGACGACATTCAGTTCATCGCCGGCAAGGAAGGCACGCAGGAGGAGTTCTTCCACACGTTCAACGCGCTGCACGAGGCCACCCGCCAGATCGTTCTGTCGAGTGACCGGCCGCCCAAGGCGATGGTCGCGCTGGAGGAGCGGCTGCGCTCGCGCTTCGAGTGGGGATTGATCGCCGACATCCAGCCGCCGGACCTCGAGACGCGGCTAGCCATCCTGCGCGCCAAGGCTGAGACGCAGCCGACGGCCGTGCCGCCGGAGGTGCTCGACTTCCTGGCGCGCCGTGTTCAGAGCAACATCCGCGAGCTGGAGGGCTCGCTGAACCGCGTCGTCGCGCTGGCGATGCTCAGCAATCAGCAGTTGACCATCGAGGTCGCGCGCGATGCCCTGCTGGAGATGCACGACGACCGCGGCCGCCCGCGGGCCACGCCACGGCGCGTCGTCGAGGTCGTGGCCGAGTACTACGGCCTAGACGTCGCCGCGCTGCGCGGAAAGAAGCGCGACAAGAACGTCGTCGTGCCGCGCCAGGTGGCGATGTACCTGCTGCGCGAGGTCACCGACTGCTCGCTCCAGGAGATCGGCCAGGAGCTGGGCGGGCGCGACCACACGACGGTGCACCACGGCTACGAGAAGATCGCCCACGAGATCAATGTCTCCAACGAGCTGCGGCGCGACATCTTCGCCATCCGCGAGCGCCTCTCGAACCCCGAGCAAGCGCGGGGGAAGTGACGGCTCACGACGCTGAGACCAGCTCCAGCAGCCGCTGGTAGACCTCCACCCGCAGGTCGCGCAGGTGCGCGTAGTCCACGCGCGCCTCGGCGACCACGGCCGTCTCAACCTCAGCCATCACGATGCCTTCGTCCTCAACGCCGAGGCAGGAGAGCACTCGGCCGTATGGGTCGACGAGCATCGACTGCCCGGAGTAGCGCCGCCCGTCTTCGACGCCCGACCGGCCGATGCCCAGCACGTAGAACACGTTCTCGCCGGCGCGCGCGATCATCTCCGCCTGCCAGGTGTTGATGCGCCCTGGATCGCCCAGGGCCGCCGCCGGGATCACCAGCAAGTCGGCGCCCTCCAGCGCGGCGATGCGCGCCAGCTCGGGGAAGTGGCGGTCGTAGCAGATGTTGAACGCCACCTTGAGTCCGTCGACCTCGAACACCGGCACGCCGAGATTGCCGGGCGTGAAATAGTAGCGCTCGCTGTTGCGCCGGCGCAATGGCAGGAAGATCTTGCGGTAGCGCCCGGCGATCTCGCCGCTGGGCGCGAGCAGCACGACGGTGTTGAAAAAGCGGCCGCGGACGGTCGGGTCGCGCTCGAACACGCCGGCCGCCAGCCAGATGTCCATGTCGGCGGCCAGCCCGCGCAGCCGCGCCAGCGTGGGGCCGGCGTCGTCCTCGGCCAGGTCGAGGTTCGCCGCGTCTATGACGGACGGGAAGAACTGCGTGGCGAACAGCTCCTGGAGGCAGACGAAGCGCGCCCCGCGCGACGCCGCCTCGCGGACGAAGCCCTCGGCGCGGCCGACGTTCACCGCCTTCTCGGCCACACAGTGCATCTGGATCCCGGCGATGCGCACGGCCAGCCTCCCACTGGCAGCATCATAGCACGCGCGTGTCCTGCCCTTGACAACCAGCACCCCCGCCGCCAAGCTCTGGCCGGCGAACGTCGCGTCGGAGAGTGCCCTATGGGCATGCCCATGATCGAGAAGATTCTCGCCCGCAGCGCCGGGCGCGACCGCGTCCGCCCCGGCGAGATCGTCGTCTGCGAGGTCGACCGCGTCGTCATGCTCGATCTCAGCTTCACCGCCGCCACGGAGCCCCCGCCCAAGCGCCTCGCGAATCCGTCGCGCGTCGCAGTCATCCTGGACCACGGCGCGCCGGCGCCGTCGGTGATCGACGCCGCGGGCCACCAGAAGGCGCGTGAGTTCGTCCAGCGCTTCGGCGTTGGCCGCTTCTACGACATCGGCCACCACGGCATCTGCCACCAGGTGATCCTTGAGGAGGGGCTGGCGCTGCCGGGCCAGGTGCTGGCCTGCTCGGACTCGCACACCTGCGCGTCGGGGGCCGTCAACTGCGCAGCGCGTGGCCTCGGCCGCATCGAGGTGCTCCAGATCCTGTGCACGGGCAAGACCTGGTACCGCGTGGCGCCGACGGTGCGCTACGAGCTGGTCGGCCGGCTGGCCCCGGGCGTGTACGGCAAGGACGTATTCCTGTCCATCGCCGGGCGGCACGGCGACCACGTGAACCAGAACGTCGAGTTCGGCGGGCCCGGCCTGCCCGGCCTGGCGCTCGACGACCGCTCGACCATCGCCACGATGTGCGCCGAGATCAGCGCCGAGTTCGCCACGTTCCCAGCCGACCAGGTCGTCCTCGACTACCTGCGTGGCCGCGCCGACGAGCCGTTTGCGCCGGTCGATCCCGATCTCGACGCCGACTACCTTGACGTCCGCCGGGTCGAGCTTGGGCAGATCGAGCCGTACGTCTCGCGCCCGGATTTCGTCCCGCACAACACCCTGCCGGTGGGCGAGGTCGGCGACGTGCCCATCCACCAGGCCTTCGTCGGCTCGTGCGCCAACGGCAAGCTGCAGGACCTGCGCATCGCCGCCGAGATCCTCCGCGGCCGGCGCGTCCATCCGGGCGTGCGCTGCATCGTCACGCCGGCCTCGCAGCGCGTGTACCTGGAGGCCGTGCGCCGCGGCTACGTCGAGACGCTGGTGGAGGCCGGGGCGGTGGTGACCAACTCGACCTGCGGGGCCTGCTTCGGCTACCACATGGGCGTTCTCGGCCCGGGTGAAGTCTGCGTTACGTCGAGCACGCGCAACTTCAAGGGCCGGATGGGCAGCCCGGAGTCACGCGTGTACCTGGCCTCGTCGGCGACCGTCGCCGCCTCGGCCGTCGAGGGCCGCATCGCCGATCCGCGACCCTACCTGGCGGCCGAGGCGTAGGGCGGCGTTAGCTAGCACGGGACGGTCATTGCTCCGACGGCCATTATCCGAGTGACGTCTCCCGTCCAAGATCGACCGAGGGCAAGCTCTTGAGTGAAGCGCTGTCACATATGATCGAGGCACTCGGCCTCGAGATCGCTGCCATTCGCAAGAAGGGCGGCGGAACCCAGATCGAACTGCGCGGCGGTGAGCGCGTCGGCCAGGCTGAGGGCTCGTGGCTCTACCGTTTCGTGGTAGCCGAGGACCTCAACCTGCGCGATGACACGCCGGTCCGCGTCACGGCGGGCCAGGAGGACGTCGCCGGCGTGCTGGTGTCCTTTCGGGACGGCGTGCTCCTCGTGGCGCTGGAGAAGGACCTCGGGCCGCGGATCGCAGCCGCCCGACTGGTGGCGAACGACTCCTTCCTCGTGGAACGTCTGAAGGAGCGCCTCGAGAAGGTGCGAGGCGGCGAGGCCCAGTTCAGCCGGGCGGCGGCGGATCGCGTGCTGGGCCTCGTACCGCCCTCGACCGCCGACGCGGAGCCGCACCCCTCGGTCAACGGAGACGGGACGGCCAACGCGGACCAGATCCGCGCCGTGCGCCGCTCGCTCGGCAGCGACACGACCTTCGTCTGGGGACCGCCCGGGACCGGCAAGACCACCACCCTCGCCCGCATCGTGGAGGGCCACTACCGGGCGGGCCGATCGGTCCTGCTCGTGTCGAACACGAACATCGCCGTAGACACGGCGCTTGAGCGGGTGGCCGAGCGCCTCAAGGGCGAGCCCGACTTCCACCAGGGGCTCGTGATCCGTCAAGGACCCGTCGTGAAGCAGGAGCTGCGCCGGCGCTTCGGGCCGCAGGTGATCCTCGACGAGATCGTCGCCCGACTCGGCGAGAGGCTGCAGCGGGAGAAGTCTGACCTCCTCCGCGAGGCGGCGCCGCTCGAGGCAGAAGAGCGCTCGCTCGTCGCGGCGTTGAAGGACCTCGAGCGGCTCGCTTCCGCGCGCGAGACCCTCGCTGCCCGCGAGAAGGCGCGGGAGGCCGTCAATGGGAACATCACCGCGCGCGAGCGGGAGGCCGAGCAGCACCGCACCGGCGCCGCGAAGCTCCGGTCCGATCTGGAGCGCGCGCGAGCCATGGGCGCTGTGCGGCGATTGTTCTCGGGCCTCGATCCCGAGCGCCTGGCGCGGGACGCAGCCGCCGCCGACCGCGCCGCGCAGGCCGCATCCGAAGCGGCCCGGGCGCTCGCCGCCGACCTGCCAAAGCTCGAAGCCGAGATCGCGTCGCTCCGTGGAGAGGTGGACCGGCTCATCGCGGAGACCCGAGAGTACCCGCCGGAAGTCAAGATCCAGGCGCGCCTCGGACCGCTGCGCACCCGGCTCGGCCAGATCCGCGACCGCATCGCGACCATCGACCGCGAGCTCGTCGAGCTCGAGCAGCAGGTCCTCGCCCGCTGCAAGATCCTAGCGACCACGGTGTACCGCACGTACCTCGGCAAGGGCGGGCCGCGGCAGTTCGACGCCGTCGTGGTTGATGAAGCGTCCATGCTCATGCCGCCGCTCATCTACTACGCGGCGGGGCTCGCGACGCAGTCGGTGACGGTCGCCGGCGACTTCCGCCAGCTTCCCCCGATCGTCATGTCTGACGAGCCGCTCGCTGCGGAGTGGCTCAAGTGCGACGTCTTCGAGAAGGCCGGCATCCCCCAGCGTCTCAAGCGGCGCGAGCCGACGCCTCACCTCGTCGCGCTCGGCACCCAGTACCGGATGCGCGAGCCGATCTGCGCCGTCGTCAACGAGCTCTTCTACGCCGACCACCCCCTGCGCTCCGACCCGAGCGTGAACCGTGGGAACGGCCTTTTCCCCCTCTCCAAGGCGCCCCTCCTCTACGTGGACACGGCCCCCTTCCACCCGTGGACGGCGCTCCGCGTAGGCACCTACTCGCGCTACAACCTGTTCCACGCGCTGCTGGTACGGAACATCGTCCTGCACCTCGCCGAGACGGGTTTCCTGCCCCCCGCCGGCGAGCCCAACGATGCCGTGGGCGCCGTCGCCCCGTACGCCGCGCAGGCGCGCCTGATTCAGGCCCTGCTTGAGGACCGCCTCGGCGACCGCGCCGCCGGTGTCGCCGCCACGGTCCACCGCTTCCAGGGCAACGAGAAGGCGGCGATGGTACTCGACCTCACCGACTCGCTCGGCGCGCCTCTCGGCCGCTTCCTCAAGGCGACCCGCATCGAGGAGGACGGAGCGCGCTTGCTCAACGTGGCCGTGAGCCGCGCGCGGCAGCACGTGATCCTACTCGCCAACTTCGACTACTTGCGGGACAAAGCGCCGCGCGAGGGCGTCGTGCGCAGGCTCGTGGACCACTTCGAGGCACACGGCGAGGCGCTCGACCTGAACGCGCTGCTGCCGCTTGCCGAGCGCGACTGGATTGACGGCCTCCACCGCGTGCTGCCCGCGACCTTCGACCTTCCCGAGGGAGCGGCCGGCGCATTCACCGAGGGCACGTTCTACCCGGCGTTTCTCAAGGATCTCACCCGCGCGCGCGAGTCCATCGTCATCTTTTCGCCCTTCGCGACCGGAGACGGCACGGCCCGTTGGGTCGACTCGCTGCGTGCCGCGCTCTCGCGCGGCGTTCGCGTGCGCATCCTCACCAGACCGCCCGGGGAGTTCGGCGGCGGGCCGACTGACCAAGTGGGGGAGCTGGTGCGGGGACTCAGGAACCTCGGCGTCACGGTGGACCTGCGCGCGCGGATGCACGAGAAGATCGCAATCCTCGACGGCCGGATTCTCTGGCACGGCTCCCTGAACATCCTCTCGCACCGGGACACGCACGAGAGCATGTTGCGCCTTGAAAGCCCGGCCGCCTGCCAGCAGGTGGGCCGCTTCGTTATTACGCCGGCCGGGCGGCACGAAGAAGAGGCCGCGCCGTCCTTGGACGCGCGCGAAAACCCAGAGTGTGCGAAGTGCGGCGGACCGACGGTCTGGAACCGCGGGCCATACGGGATCTACTTCGAGTGCGAGGCACCGGGATGCAACGGCAAGGTGGACGCGCGCAGAGGCCGCGGCCAGAGGAGAACCGGCACTGCACGCGACCGCGAGGGAGGGCAACGCCGCGGGCGAAGGAGTCAGCGCGCAAGCACCGATACCGGCCGGCCGTGTCCGAAACCGGGGTGCGGTGGGCGGCTCGCGGAGCGCAACGGCCGGTTTGGTCCTTTTCTAGGTTGCACCAACTACCCGCGTTGCCAGTACACCGAGAACCTGGAGTGACGAGCAGGGTGCCAGCTAACGAGCCGATGAAGCTGACGGTCGCCTTCGGCGCC
>JACQUS010000596.1 GCA_016210125.1 Chloroflexota bacterium
CGGCATCGATCCAGGCCCTGAGGTAGGGGCCGCGGTGCTGCTGGACGCGCAGGACGCGCCCGGCGGCGATCGAGCCGCGGCTCTTCTGGAAGATCTCGTTCTGCACGCGCTTCCATGTCAGATTCTGCTGGTCGATGGTGGCCATAAAGGCGGCCTCGTCGCCCCGGCGCGCGGCGTTCGCGCGGCGGCGCAGCGTCTCCTCGATGCCCGCCGTCACGGCGCGGGCGTCGAGCGGGGCCGGGGCGAGCGCAGCGAGCGGCGTCGCTGAGGACGGCGCGGTCAGGTCTTGCGGCGCTGGCACCGCCGCTACCGGCGGCTGGGCCGGAGCCGCCGGCGCGCAGGCGCCCACTGCCAGCGCGAGCGCCGCGGCGACCCACCACAGCGCGTGTCGGCGATGCACAGTGACAGCTCCCGCCTGGTGCTGAAGGCGCTAAGCGCGACGCCCATTCTCGCCCGCAGCCTACCAGATTGTAGCACCTGCCGCCTGCGGGGCAGCCAGGGCGCGTGGCCGAGCGCTCAGGGGCTTTTCGTCGCGCGAGCGCACCTCGCGGCAAGCCGCGACGATGTCCGATGAAAAACGGGGGGAATCCACGGGGGGCTGCGCCCTCTTTGCGGACCCGATTGGGGTGGTGCAGGGTCGGCCGCGAGCGCTATCCTCGGCCTAGAAGCGCGCCCGCTGCGGCGAAGGGGCGCCAAACGGTGGGAGGGGCGGGTTGCGCAACCCGCCCCTCCCACGATGCGCGCGACGCGACGGCGTCACTGCGACTCGTAAATCTGCTTGGCCAGGTTGAGGTCGATCTTGAGCTGCTCGGCGACCTCCTGCCACACCTTCTCGCGAATCACCGCCCACTGCTGGTACTCGGCCGGCGTGGGCGTGTAGATCGTCATACCGAGATCGGTGAGCTGCTTGACGGTCTTCTGCGCCTTGTCGGCGGCATCCTTGCGGTTCCACTCCTTCGCCTCGGCCGCGGCCTCCAGCAGGGCCTTCTGGTGCTCCGGCGAGAGTGACTCGAACTTCTTGCCGTTGATGAACAGGAACTGCACGATGGCCTGGTAGTCGAGCCGCAGGCTGTGCTTGACGACCTCGTAGTGCTTCGCGCCGACCATGGTGGTCATGGGGATCTGCTCGCCGTCGACCACGCCCTGCTGCAGGGCGGTGTAGGTCTGCGCCCAGTCCACCGGCGTGGGGTTCGCACCCCAGGCCTTGAACGTGGCCAGGTCGATGGGCGTGCTGACGACGCGGATCTTCAGGCCCTTGACGTCGGCCGGGGTCTTCAGCGGCTTGCTGCGCGTCTGGACGTCGCGGCCGCCGCCGTAGCTAATGGGGAAGAGCATCTTCACGCCTACGTCTTTTTCGAAGCGCTCAATGCTCTGCTTGCCAAGAGGCGTGTCCCACGACTTGAGCATATTATCGTAGGTCTTGAAGAGGAAGGGCAGGTCGTAGACGAAAAAGGCGTTGGTGAAACGGCCGAGGTTGCCGTTCGAGTTGTCGCCGATTTCCACGCTCCCGGTTTGGACGGCCTGCGTGAGCTGATTCGTCTGCCCCAGCGCCTGGTAGTGCTGCTTCACGACGACCTGACCGCCGGTCTTCTTCTCGACCAGCTCGGCGAACTTGTCCTCGGCGTCGCAGAGGACGTCGCCCTTGGGCGTCGAGCAGCCCATATTCAGCGTGATCGGCTGTGGCTTTGCCGCCGCGGCCGGCTGCTGGGCCGCCGGCTTGGCCGGCTGGGCCGCCGATGCCGCGGGTTTGGCTGGCTCGGCCGCCGGCTTGGCCGGCTGCGCCGCTGAGGGCTGCTGCGCCGGCGCGGCACAGGCCGCGAGGCCGACGATGCCGACGAACGCCATAGACGCCAACAGCCGCACCGAAACGCGAGACCGTATCCAGAAGCCGCCGTGCATGCACGCTCCTCCCTACTGTGTCCGGAGTGCAACGACACGCCGCCCAACGCGGCAAAGGCTGCTGATTGGGCGATGGCCGCGCAATCAGCAGCCTGCCCGATGATCCTATTGACTTTAGTCCACAGCGTCAAGACGAGGAGCAGCGCAAAATGTATCAGGAATGTTGCTGCCGGCCGTGGCGCAGCGAAGGGCGGTGGGCGTCGCGCCAGGACGCGTCGGCACACGCCCTGGCAGGGCCGCGCTAGTCGAGCGGTCGCGACCCGCTGTACTCCAGCACGTACATGCCGCCCTTCGCGCGGTCGAAGGCGTAGACGACGCCGCGGTCGTCGACGAAGACGTCGCTAATGCGGCAGCCACGCTGGCCCGGGGGCGTCTCAGGCAAGAAGGCGGCGATCTCCTCCGGCCGGTAGGGATCGGCGAGGTCGTAGATACGCAGCCCGGCGCTGAACCACGTCGCAGCTACGGTGCGCACCAGCTTCGCGCTGCCAGGCTCAGGCTCGTTCTCGTGGAGGTTGTGCGCGCCGATGCGCCCGCCGACACGATGCAGCTCCTCGAAGCCCTCCGGCGTCGGAACGCTGGCGATCATGACCGGGTTGCTGTCGACGCGCATGTCCCTCACCCACAGGCGCTTAGGCCAGTCGAAGCCCTCATCGCCGGTCGCCTCGTCGGTGACGATGAGCAGGTCGCGCTCGAAGAGCGGCACCGCGGTGTGCGTGAAGCCGGGCAGGGGCGGGTGATAGTCCAGACGGCTGAGCATCTCCGGCCGGCTCTTGTCGGCGATGTCGAGGATGATCAGTCCCGCGTCGATGTATCCGAGGTACACGCGATCCGGCCGCTCGGGGTAGCAGAGCGCGTGATGTAGGCGGAAGCCCGTATCCATCGGCTCGGGATGGTGTACCGGCGGCTCGGCGGCGTCGCCGACGCGCTGGCCCGGGAGCCACCAGCGCCCGACTTCTTGCGGTTTCGTCGGGTCTGCCAGGTCCACGATCATATAGAACTGGTGGTCCTTGGGGTGTGTCGGCTGGAAGTCCGGCGCGCCGGTGGAGATGTGCGCGTAGCGGCCGTCCATGAACGTAACCAGGTGCACGCCCTGCGAGTGCGGCCCGGCCGTGTCGAAATAGGAGATCTTGCGTGGCTCGACCGGGTTGCCGACGTCGTAGACGTGCAGTCCGGCTGGCTGGAGGCCCGGCCGGCTTACCTGCGTCGCCAGCAGCAGGAGGTCGCCCCGCAGGGCCAGCGAGTTGCCGCGCACCTGGTCGTGCGGCAACGGAAGTTGCCAGATGAGCTGCGGCCGGCGCGGATCGCTCACGTCGAGCACCGAGAGCCACATCGGCGGGTTTTCGTGCGCGACGTACATGATGCGCCGCCCGTCGCGCGCGATCTTGACGGCGATGCCCTCGCCGGCGTTGGGGGCGCCGCCCAAGTCGCTATGCGCCATGAGCCGCAGGTTGTGCTCGATACGGACCGGTGGCAACGCCATGCCGCTCGCTCCTCGGCGCCGTGGCGGCCGAGCGGGGCCACGGCGGCCCGGCTGCCTGCTCCGCTCATCTTACACGCGGGCTGGGCGAGCGCAAGCGCGGCTAGTCGTCGCCGAAGCTGGTGGGACTGAACGCGACGTAGCGCAGGACGGTGTGGTTGGCAATGCCATCGAACATGCGCTTGCGGAACTCGCGCGCATCGGGCGAGGCCAGCCAGGCGCGGAAGTCGTCGGCGGCCTTCTGGCTCGGCCAGAAGGCCTCGTTCATGTAGCGCGGCTGCTTGATCGGCCGGCCCTGGCCGGGCTCGTAGCCACCCTCGATGCCGTCGAGGAAGACCCAGGTCTTGCGCTCCAGGCAGCCGAAGCGTCTGGAGTGCTCCCCCAGGGTCGCGTCGAGCCAGTTGATGAACGACTTCTCCTCCACGCCCGGCCGGAGATCGAACGCATGGATGATGCGCACCATGACACGACCTCCCTATTGACACGATCTCTTGACACGATCTCTTGACACGCTCTTCTTTGCGCGCGGCCGTCCGGCGGCCACGCGGCGCTCACGACCGTCCCGTGACCTTGCGAAGCACCCATTGGATCGGGTCGTAGTAGCGGTCGGCGACACGCTCCTTGAGGGGAATGATCGCGTTGTCGGTGATGTGGATGTCCTCCGGGCAGACCTCCGTACAGCACTTGGTGATGTTGCACATGCCGACGCGGGCGGCGTCCTTCAGGAACGCGCTGCGATCCAGCGTGTCTTTCGGGTGCATCTCCAGCGCAGCGATCTTGACCAGGACGCGCGGCCCGGCAAACGGCGAGGCGTGGTCGCGCAAGATGTGGCAGACGTTCTGGCAGAGGAAGCACTCGATGCAGCGGTGGAACTCCTGCAGGCGCTCGACGTCCTCGGCGTACATTCGCCAGGGGGTGGGCTCGTCGACCGGCGTGAAGGGCGGAATCTGCTTGGCGACGGCGTAGTTGTACGAGACGTCGGTCACCAGGTCTTTGATCAGCGGGAAGGCACGCATCGGCCCGATGCGGATGTCACCCTCTGCCATCAGCGCGTCGACGCGCGCCGTGCAGAGCAGCCGGGGCACGCCGTTGATCTCGGCCGAGCACGAGCCGCAGCGCCCGGCCTTGCAGTTCCAGCGCACCGCCAGATCGCTGTCGTGCTGGTGCTGGATGTAGTGGATGGCGTCGAGGACGACCATCCCCTCGACCACCGGCACCGTGTAGACGCGTTCCTCGTGGGACGTGCCATCGCCGCGGAAGACCCTAAGCACGACGTCCAACATCGGCCGCTTCCTCCTCGAACAGGCTGGCGAGCTCAGCGGGCATCGCCAGGATGGGCGCCGTGGTCACGTGGATTTGGCCGCCGTCGTTGTAGGCGATGAGGTTCACCTTGCCCAGGGCCTCGTCTTTGTTCGGATAGTCCTCACGCCACTGCGCGCCACGGCTCTCGCGGCGCTCGATGGCGCAGCGGACGATGGCCTCGCAGACGGTCAGCATGTTGCCGAAGTCAAAGGTCGTGTGCCAGCCGGCGTTGAACAGGCGTGAGCCACGGACGCTGACACGCTTGGAGCGCTCGCGCAGCTCCTGCACGCGCCCCAGCCCGGCGCTCAGTTGCAGCTCGTTGCGCCGGATGCCGCAGTGGTCGCCCATGGCGCTCTGCAGCTCCTCTTGCAGCACGTAAGGGTTCTCACCGCCCTCGCGCTCGAAGGGGGCCAGCAGCCGCGCCGCCTCGACGTCGCATTCGTGCTCGTCGATCCGGCCCGCGCTGCCGTCGCGCGCGTACGCCGCGGCCGCCTCGCCGGCGCGCTTGCCGAAGACCAGCAGATCGGCCAGCGCGTTGCCGCCCAGGCGGTTGGCTCCGTGCACGCCGCAGGCCAGCTCGCCGGCGGCGTAGAGGCCGGGCACGTTCGTGGCCGCGGTCTCGGCCGCGACGCGCACGCCGCCCATGGCGTAGTGGATGGTCGGGCCGACCTCCATCGGCTGCTTGGTGATGTCTACGTCGGCGAGCCGGAGGAACTGGTGGTACATGCCGGGAAGGCGCTTCTTGATGAACTCCGGCCCCCGGTGGGTGATGTCAAGGTAGACGCCCTCGTGGGGCGTGCCGCGCCCGGCCTGCACCTCTAAGAAAATCGCGCGCGACGTGACGTCGCGCGACGAGAGGTCCTTCTTGACCGGGTCGTAGCGCTCCATAAAGCGCTCGCCCTTGGCGTTCAGCAGGATGCCGCCATCGCCGCGCACCGCCTCGGTGACGAGGATGCCGCGCACGCCGGGCGGCCAGACCATGCCCGTCGGGTGGAACTGCACCATCTCCATATCCATGAGCTGCGCGCCAGCCTCGTAGGCCAGGGCGATGCCGTCGCCAGTGCACTCCCAGGAATTCGAGGTCACGTTGTAGACCCGCCCGAAGCCCCCGGTCGCGAGGACGATGACCTTGGCCTTGAAGACGACGAAGCGCCCATCCTCGCGGTAGTAGCCGAACGCCCCCGCGGCACGGCCGTCGTCGAGCAGCAGCCGCGTCAGTGTGACCTCCATGTGCACGCCGATCCCGCAGTGGATCGCCTTGTACTGCAAGGTACGGATGAGCTCGAGGCCGGTGCGATCGCCGACGTGGCAGAGCCGGCGGTAGGTGTGGGCGCCGAACGGCCGCTGGTTAATGCGCCCGTCGGGCATGCGATCGAAGAGTGCGCCCCAGCGCTCCAGCTCGTCGACGCGCTCCGGGGCCTCCTTGGCCAGCAGCTCGACCATGCGCCAGTTGTTGATGAACTGGCCGCCGCGCATGGTGTCCTTGAAGTGCACGCGCCAGTCGTCCTCCGGGTCGACGTTGCCCAGCGCCGCGGCCACGCCACCCTCGGCCATGACCGTGTGTGCCTTGCCCAGCAGCGATTTGCAGACTAGCCCGACCGAGGCGCCGCCCTCGGCCGCGGCGATGGCCGCGCGCAGCCCGCTGCCACCCGCGCCGACCACCAGGACGTCGTACGCGTGCGTCTCGTACATGTCGCTCAGCATTAGAACAACCTCACGTCGCGTATAGCGCCGGACGCGACCAGGCGGACGTACAGATCGGCGACGGCGACGGAGACGAGGCTTGTCCAGGCCCAGAAGGCGTGCCGACCGTTGAGCGCACTCGCCCAACGCCACACCCCGTAGCGCATCCGGGCCGCCGCCGAGCAGGTGAAGCAGTCCGTCCCGCCGCCGATGAGGTGGCGGAAGGAGTGGCACGACAGCGTGTACCCCGTCAGCAGGACCACGTTGGCCAGGAGGACGAGCGTGCCCAACCCGACGCCGAAGCCGTTCGGGAAGAAGAAGGCGTGAATCGTGTCGTACCATAGGAAGAGCAGGACGACCGCCGCGGCAAAGAGTGTGAAGCGGTGCAGGTTCTGCAGCACGTAAGGGAAGCGCGCCTCCCCGCCATAGTCGCCGCGGCGCGCTTCGCCCACGGCGCAGGCCGGCGGGTCCCAAAAGAAGGCGCGGTAGTAGGCCTTGCGATAGTAGTAGCACGTGAGGCGGAAGCCGAGCGGCGCCCACATGATGAGGATGGCCGGCGAGTACGGCCACCAGTCGGGCCGGAGGAGCGGCGAGTAGAAGGGTGAGAGGTAGGGTTCGGCGACGTAGTTGCTACCCTGAAGCACGGCCCAGAGGGAGTAGAGGATGAATCCGCCTAGGATCACGATGGTCACCACCGGCTCGACCCACCAGGCATCGCGCCTGCCGGTCCTGCCGGGCTGCGGTGGGTGCCTACGCGCCCCGAGGCGCTCCCGCGCGGTCATCGTTGCCACCGGGCCCCTCCCGACCGATGTCTCCTCCCGATCCGTCCTCCACCGCGCTCCGTCCGAGCCGCGCACAGGCTGGCAACGGCTGGCTAGAACGATATCGCAGCATCAATCACTTGTCAATCCCCTTTGAAGCTAGGCCGTGTCTGCAAACGAGCCGTAGCGCGGGGGCTTGTCCCCCGCCAGGCGGCGCGGGCGGGCGGGGACGAGCCCCGCCGCTACATTCGGTCGCCGACCGACGGCGCCTCGCTGGCTTTGGAGGCACGCCCTAGCCTGGCCGTCGGCCGAAGCGCTGCGCGGCGCCGCGGGACAGCAGCCGCCCAATCAAGCCCTTCCGGGCAGCGCACCGCGTTTGCGCGCCGCCCGCTCAGGTGCTATGCTGCCGCCGGAGATCAGGTTCGCGGTGGAGGTCTTGGGGTGCAAGCGCAAGTGAGCGGGGTGCTGGGCAGGTACACGGCCAACAAGCTCGGCATGTACGCGTGGGCGCTCCATCGGCTGACGGGGATCGGCGTCATCGCCTTCCTCCTCGTCCACATCATCGACACGGCCTTCGTGATGGTCGGACCAGAGCTGTACAACGAGGCCATGGCCCTCTACAAGCAGCCGTTCTTTCGGCCCTTTGAGGTAGCGTTGGCCGCGGCGGTCATCTACCACGCGCTGAACGGGATTCGGGTGACCCTCATCGACTTCTGGGAGGGCGCGGCACGCATCCAGGAGCGGCTCTTTTACGGCGTGCTCGTGCTCTTTGCGCTGCTGTTCCTCCCGTCGGCGTTCATTATGTTGCGTCCGCTATTCGTCAGGTAGAGGGAGACGATGGCACACGGAGTTATGGCGCCGAGCTACGGTTACGGGCCTCGGCCACAGGCCCAGACGGCGAGCAACTTCGAGCTGTGGGCATGGCTGTTCATGCGTATCTCCGGCATCATGCTGGTCGTCTTGGCACTCGGCCACCTGGCGATCATGCACGTCATCAACACGGTGGACGTCGTCGATTACCAGTTCGTCGTCGACCGCTGGACTGGCCCGTGGTCGGCCGTGTGGCGCACCTACGATGCGCTGCTGCTCGTGCTGGCGCTGATCCACGGGCTGAACGGCGTGCGCATCGTCGTCGACGACTACGTGAGCAGCCAGGCATGGCGCGTGTTCTGGATGTCGCTGCTCTACGTCGGCGGCTTCTTCTTCATCGTCCTGGGGACGCTGGTCATCTTCGCCTTCACTCCGCAGAAGTAGGCGCCACCCAAGGAGGGCAGCCTTGTACCACCGATTCGACGCGGTCGTGGTTGGCGCCGGCGGGGCCGGCCTGATGGCCGCGCTCCAGCTCCGCGCCGTCAACACGGCGGTCATCAGTAAGCTCTACCCCGTGCGCTCGCACACCGGGACGGCGCAGGGAGGCATCGCCGCGGCGCTCGCCAATCTCGAAGAAGACTACCCCGAGTGGCACGCGTTCGACACGGTCAAGGGCGGCGACTACGTCGTCGACCAGGCCGCCGCCGAGACCATGTGCGCCGAGGCCGTCGACGTCGTGTACGAGCTGGAGCGCGGCGGGCTGCCGTTCAATCGCACGCCCGACGGCAAGATCGACCAGCGCCGCTTCGGTGGGCACACGCGCAACTTCGGCGAGGCCCCCGTGCGCCGCGCGTGCTACGCCGCCGACCGGACCGGGCACATGATCCTCCAGACGCTGTTCCAGCAAGGCATCAAGCACCAGGTGCGCTTCTTCAACGAGTTCCACCTGCTCGACCTGCTTATCCACGAGGGCCGCTGCTGCGGGGTCGTCGCCCTGGAGATCGCCACGGGCGAGATCCACGTCTTCCACAGCAAGGCGGTCATCCTGGCCGCAGGCGGCTACGGCCGCGCCTACAAGATCACATCGAACGCCCACGCGCTCACGGGTGACGGCGTGGCGGTGCCGTACCGGCGGGGCGTCCCGCTGGAGGACATGGAGTTCTACCAGTTCCACCCGACGGGCATCTACAAGATGGGCATTCTGCTCACCGAGGCGGCCCGCGGCGAGGGCGGCATCTTGCTCAACGGCAAGGGCGAGCGCTTCATGGAGCGCTACGCCCCCAAGCTCGTGGACCTGGCGCCGCGCGACATGGTCTCGCGCTGCATCCTGCTGGAGGTGCGCGCCGGCAACGGCGTCGAGGGCAAGGACTACGTGTACCTCGACGTGCGGCACCTGGGCAAAGAGGTTATCGACGCCAAGCTGCCCGACATCACCGACTTCGTGCGCACCTATATGGGCATCGACCCAGTGACCCAGCCGGTGCCTATCCAGCCGACGGCGCACTACGCGATGGGCGGCGTGCCCACGGACGTCGACGGCCGCGTCGTCGTGGACGAAAGCGGCACGCCGCTGCCGGGCCTCTACGCAGCCGGGGAGTGCGCCTGCGTTTCCGTGCACGGGGCCAATCGGCTGGGCACGAACTCGCTGGTGGACATCGTCGTCTTCGGCCGCCGCGCCGGCCGCCACGCCGCGCGCTTCGTGCAGGAGGCCGACCTCCCGCCGCTGCCGCCGCACCCCGACGCCTTCGCCCGCGAGCAAGTGGACAAGCTGCTGCGCGGCCCTCAGCAGGGCGAGCGCGCGGTGGCGATCCGCGAGAAGCTGCAGGCCGAGATGATGGATAAGGCGTCGGTCATGCGCCAGGAGAGCGACCTAAAGGCGCTCCAGCGCACGCTCGGCGAGCTCCACGAGGCCTACGAGCGCGTGGCCATCCAGGACCGCGGCCTGCGCTTCAACACCGACCTGACCGAAACGCTGGAGCTGGGCTGCCTGCTCGACATCGCCGACACGATCGTGGTCGGCGCCCAGGCGCGGACCGAGAGCCGCGGCGCGCACTGGCGCGAGGACTACCCGAAGCGCGACGACGCCAACTGGCTCAAGCATACCCTGGCCTACCGGCGCGACGGCGGCATCGAGCTGCGCTACAAACCGGTCAGCATCACGCGCTTTCAGCCGCAGGAGCGAAAATACTAAGCGGAAGTACTAGGAGTGGCACCGTGCAGGTGACTCTACGTATCCAGCGCTTCGACCCGGAGCGGGACGAGAAGCCGCACTTCGAGGAGTACCAGGCGGACGTCGAGCCGACCGACCGCCTGCTCGACGCGCTGAACTACGTCAAGTGGTACGTCGACGGCTCGCTGGCGTACCGCCGCTCGTGCGCGCACGGCATCTGTGGCTCGGACGCCATGCGCGTCAACGGGCGCAACCGGCTGGCGTGCAAGGTCCTGGTGCGCGATCTCGGCAACCCGATCACGGTGGCACCGATGCTCAGCTTCCAGCTCATCAAGGACCTGGTCGTCGACATGGAGCCGTTCTTCGCCAAGTATCGCGCGCTAAAGCCCTACCTGATCGCCGACGACCCGCCGCCGGAAAAGGAGCGTCTCCAGAGTCCGGTCGACCGCGAGCGTTACGAGGACACGACGAAGTGCATCCTTTGCGCCTGCTGCACCACCTCCTGCCCGCCGTTCTGGGCCAACGGCGATTTCTACGGCCCGGCGGCCATCGTCAACGCCCACCGCTTCATCTTCGACAGTCGCGACCACGGCGCTGACGAGCGGCTGGCGACACTCAACGAGCGCAATGGCATCTGGCGCTGCCGCACGGTCTTCAACTGCACGGAGGCCTGCCCGCGCGGCATCAAGGTCACCGAAGCGATGGAGGACGTCAAGCGGGCGCTCATGCTGCGGAACATCTAGCTGCGTCCCCGCCCTCCCCCACCTGGGTGTGCAGAGGTCGCCTCCGGCGACCTCTGCACACCCCCGAACCACCGCCGTACCGCAGCAGTCACTAGCGACGAGAACGCTCGCAGACCTACTCCCCCGGCCCGCCGGGCGCCTCGACCTGCTGCGCGCCGGCCGCGCGCTCGCCGCGCGTCACCCGCTGGCGCAGCGCTTCCACCTCCGAGCGCGTCTCGGCCAGCAGGTCACGGCTGCGCTGGAGCATGCTGTCCACGCGCTCGCGCAGCTCGCCGAGCTGCTGGTCGAAGCTGGCGCTAGGCCGCATGCTCGTCTGCGCCAGCATCCCGGCCACAACGCCGAGGGCGAAGCCGAGAACGAAGCTCCACATGCGTCACCTCCGCGTGCGCTAGATGGGCAACTGCATCACCGCTGCCAGCTCGCGGACGGCGTCGGCCGAGCGCCGCAGCGCCGCAAGCTCGGCGTCGTTCAGCTTCAGCTCGATCACCTGCTCGATGCCGCCGGCGCCGATCTTCACCGGCACGCCGACGCAGACGCCACGAATGCCATACTCGCCGCGCAGCATGACCGACGCCGGCAGGACGCGCTTCTGGTCGAGCAGCACGGCCTCGGCCATCTCGGCCACCGCGGCCGACGGCGCGTAGTACGCGCTGCCCGTCTTGAGCAGCCGGACGATCTCCGCCCCGCCGTCCACCGTGCGCTTGACCAGCGCGTCGATGCGCTCCGGCGGCAGCAGATCGGCCAGCGGGATGCCGGCGACGTTGGAGAAGCGCGGCAGGGCCACCATCGTGTCGCCGTGGCCGCCGAGCACCATCGCCGTCACGTCGCGCACCGAGACGCCCAGCTCGATGGCGATGAACGTGCGGAAGCGCGCCGAGTCGAGCACGCCCGACTGGCCGTAGACGCGCTCGCGCGGCCAGCCGGTCAGATGCGCGGCGAGCTGCGTCATGGCGTCGAGCGGGTTGGCCACGATCAGGAGCTGCGTCCGCGGCGAGCGCTTGACCACCTCGCTCACCACCGAGCGGATGATGTTCGCGTTCGTGAGCACCAGGTCGTCGCGGCTCATGCCCGGCTTGCGCGCCACGCCCGACGTGATGATGACCAGGGCCGAGTCGGCCGTCTCGTCGTAGCCGTTGCTGCCGACGACGCCGGCATCGTAGCCCTCGATGGGCGCGGCCTCCAGCATGTCGAGCGCCTTGCCCTGCGGCATGTCCGCAATGATGTCGACGAGCACGATGTCAGCGATGTTGCGCTCGGCCAGCCGCTGGGCCGTGGTGGCGCCGACGTTGCCTGCGCCGATGACGCTGACTTTCTTTCGCGCCATAGGTCCGTCCTCCTCGCGGTCAGGATACCACGGGCCGCGCCGCGGCCCCGGCGATGGCGACGAACTCGTCGGCCTTCAGGCTCGCGCCGCCGACGAGCGCGCCGTCGATCTCCGGCTGCCCGAAGAACTCGGCGCAGTTCTTGGCGTTGACCGAGCCCCCATACTGGATGCGCGCCGCGTCGGCCCTGTCGCGGCCGTACAGATCGGCCAGCACCTCGCGGACCAGGGCCGCCACGCGATTGGCGTCAGCCCCGGTCGCCGGCCGGCCCGTGCCGATGGCCCAAACAGGCTCATAGGCGATGACCAGCGCCGCGTCGGCCGGCACGTCGGCCAGCGCGCCCCGCACCTGCCGCGCAACGACCTCCCCGGTCTGCCCGGCCTCGTTCTGGGCCAGGTTCTCGCCGACGCAGACGATCGGTACCAGGCCGTTGCGCAGCGCGGCGTGGACCTTCTTGTTTACCAGACTGTCGTCCTCGCCGAAGTGCTGCCGCCGCTCCGAATGGCCCACGATGACATACTGGCAGAGCGCCGCCAACATGCGCGGCGAAACCTCGCCCGTGTAGGCCCCCTGGTCGGCCACGTAGCAGTTCTGCGCGCCGACGCGGATGGGTGTGCCGGCCATCTCGGCGGCCACAGCGGCGATGGAGATGAAGGGCGGACAGAGCACGCACTCGACGCCGCGCAGGGCGGACAGCGGGCCGCGCAAGCCGCGCGCTAGGGCCACGGCCTCCTCTAGCACGGTGTGCATCTTCCAGTTTCCGGCCACGATAGGCGTGCGCACCGCTAGCCCTCCGCCCTGTCGCGCAGCGTGGCGACGCCGGGCAGCACCCGGCCCTCCAGGAACTCCAGCGAGGCCCCGCCACCGGTGGAGACGTGCGTCACCTTGCCGGCGTAGCCGAGCTGCTCCAGCGCGGCCACCGAGTCGCCGCCGCCGACGACGGTTGTCCCGCGCACCTTGCCCACCAGCTCGGCCACCGCGCGCGTGCCGCTGGCGAAGGGCGCGATCTCGAAGATGCCCATAGGCCCGTTCCAGAAGAGCGTCTTGGCGCGCACGATGGCCGTGCGAAAGCGCTCGACGGTGCGCGGCCCGATGTCCACGGCGAGCATATCCGGCGGGATGGCATCGGCCGCGACGATTTGGGCCGCCGCGCCGGCGTCGACGCGGTCGGCGACGAGCACATCCACCGGAAGCAGCACCTTGTCGCTGCTCTGCGCCAGGATACGCTTCGCGTCGGCGACGCGGTCCTCCTCGACAAGCGACTTGCCCAGCTCGTAGCCCTGCGCGCGCAGGAAGGTGTTGGCCATGCCGCCGCCGACGAGCAGGCGGTCGCAGCGGTCGAGCAGGTTCTCCAACACCTTCAGCTTGTCGGAGACCTTCGCTCCGCCGATCAGGACGACGAACGGCCGCTCCGGCCGCTCTAGGAGCTGGCCGAGCATCGCCAGCTCGCGCTCCATCAGCAGCCCGGCGTAGGCCGGCAGGTACGCCGCCACGCCGACGGTCGTGGCGTGGGCGCGGTGCGCCGTGCCGAAGGCGTCGTTGACGTAGACGTCGGCCAGGCCGGCTAGCTCGCGGGCGAAGTCGGGGTCGTTCTTCTCCTCGCGCAGGTCGAAGCGCACATTCTCCAGTAGGAGCACCTCGCCCGGCCGCAGTACCTTCGCCGCCGCCTGGGCCGGCGCGCCGACAATGTCCTGGACGGCGTGCACCGGCTGGCCGAGGAGCATCGACAGTCGCTGGGCCACCGGGGCCATGCGCAGCCGCTCGACCACCTTGCCGTCGGGTCGGCCCAGGTGCGAGACGGCGATCACCACCGCGCCGTGGTCGAGCAGATGGTGAATCGTCGGCAGCGAGGCACGGATGCGCGCGTCTTCGGTGACGTTGCCCAGCTTGTCGAGCGGCACGTTGAAGTCCACGCGCAGCAGCACGCGCTTGCCGCGCACGTCGACGTCGCGGACGCTCTGCTTGCTCATCGCCGCTACAAGCCCTTCTGGACCATGAACAAGGCCAGGTCGGCGACGCGGCAGGAGTAGCCCCACTCGTTGTCGTACCAGGCCACGACCTTCACCAGGTCGTCGCCGATGACCATGGTGCTCAGGCCGTCGACGATGCTGGAGCTGGGGTTGCCCTTGAAGTCCATGGAGACCAGCGGCTCATCGCTGTACGCTAGGATGCCCTTGAGCGGGCCGGCCGCGGCCGCGCGGTAGTGCTCGTTGACCTCCTCGACGGTAGTCGGTCGTGCCACTTGGGCCACGAAGTCGATGATCGACACCGTCGGCGTCGGCACGCGCAGGGCGAAGCCGTGGAACTTGCCCTTCAGCTCGGGAATGACCAGCGCGACGGCGCGGGCGGCCCCAGTCGTCGTGGGCACGATGTTCAGTGCCGCCGCGCGGGCGCGCCGCAGGTCCTCGTGAATCTGGTCGAGGATGCGCTGGTCGTTGGTGTAGCTGTGCACCGTGGTCATGAGGCCCTTGACCACGCCGACCTGGTCGTTCAGCACCTTCACGGCCGGCGCTAGGCAGTTCGTCGTGCACGACGCGTTGGAGATGATACGGTGCTTGGCCGGGTCGTACTGGCTCTCATTGACGCCGAGGACAATGGTGATGTCCTCGCCCTTCGCCGGCGCGCTGATGATGACGCGCTTCGCGCCGCCCTCCAGGTGCGCCGCGGCCTTCTTGGAGTCGGTGAAGAAGCCGGTCGACTCGACGACCAGCTCGATGCCATGGTCGCGCCAGGGGATCTGCGCCGGGTCACGCTGCGCGTGGACGGCGATCTCCTGCCCGTCGACGACGATGGCCTGGCCACGCGCCGCGACGGTGCCGGGGTAGATGCCGTAGTTGCTGTCGTACTTGAACAAGTGCGCGTTGGCCTCCGGTGCGGCCAGGTCATTGATGGCCACGACCTGGAGCTTATCGCGGTGGTAGTCGAGGATGGCCTTGAGCACCTGCCGGCCGATACGCCCGAAGCCGTTGATCCCGACGCGTGTCGCCATGTCGTCCTCCTTCGCGCTCGTGCTCTCGCGGGACATCAGCCCACCGACGATCGTGTTTCCTGTGCGTCAGGCCAGGCCAGGACCATCATTACGTCGTTCACGTTCGTCCGCGTCGGGCCGGTGACGACCAGGCCGTCGACGGCCTTCAACAGCGGGTGGCTGTCGTGGCCACGCAGGGCTGCGCGCGCGTCCAGGCCGAGCGCTGCGGCGCGGGCGACCGTCCCACCGTCGGCCAGCGCCCCGGCGGCCGGCGTTGGGCCGTCGCCGCCGTCGGTGGCGACGCTGGCCACGACGGCGCGCTCCGCCGGCAGGCCCTCCAGCGCCAGCGCCGCCGCAAGCACCAGCTCCTGGTTACGTCCGCCGAGGCCCTCGCCGCGCACGGCCACTGTCGTCTCGCCGCCGGCCAGCAGGCACGCCGGCAGCGGCGCCGGCCGGCCACGGGCCGCCTCCTCGCGCGCCAGCGCCGCGAGCACGCGCCCGACCTCACGGGCCTCGCCCTCGACGCTCGCGCTGAGGACGAGCGCATGGAAGCCCAGGGCGCGGGCGCGGTCCGCAGCGGCGTCGAGGGCCTCGGCGTTGGTCGCCACCAGCACGTTCTCGACGCGCTCGAACAGCGGGTCGCCCGGCTTGGGTGTCTCCGGAAGGTGGCCGGCGGCGCCCTGCTCGAGCCGCGCGATGACGGCCGGCGGCGCGCTCGCCAGCAGCCCACGCTCGCGCAGGACGGCCAGCGCCGCCGCAAAGGTCGTCGGGTCCGGGACCGTCGGTCCAGAGGCGACGACGTCGAGTGGGTCGCCGACGACATCGGAGATGATCAAGCAGGCGACCTGCGCTGGGGCGGCCGCGCGGGCGAGCTGCCCGCCCTTCACCGCCGAGAGGTGCTTGCGCACGGCGTTCAGCTCGCCGATCGTCGCGCCGGCGCGCAGGAGCTGGTCGGTCACCTGCTGCTTGTCGGCCAGGGTGACGCCGGGCGCCGGGGCGACGAGCAGCGCCGATCCGCCGCCGGAAAGAACGCAGAGGACGAGGTCATCCGGCCCGAGGTCGGCCACGAGATCGAGCAGCGCCCGCGTCGCGCGCACGCCACGCTCGTCGGGCAGGGGGTGCGCCGCCTCGCGGATGGCGACGCGCGCGGTGGGCGCGCCGTGGCCGTCCTTGACGACGACGAGCCCGGCGGCCAGCGCCAGCCCCGGGATGCGCTGCAGCGCCACGGCCATCGGTGCTGCGGCCTTGCCGGCCCCGACGACGACGACGCGGCCGCGGCGCAGGTCGTAGACGCGGCGGCCGACGTGCAGCCAGTGGCCCTCTCGCTCAACGGTAGCGGCGACGGCGGCCGCGGGATCGGCCGCGGCCAGGGCGGCACGCAGGAGGTCCTCGACGACCGACCGCGCCGATTGGTGCGCTCGCGGGGGACTCAGCCGCGTCTGCCGCGTCTGCATAGTGCCGACTCTCGCCGCGCCGCGAGCGGCCACCGTGATGGGCACACGGGGCGCATCGGCCACAAAAAAACACCCACGCTAGACGGGTGTCTTCTAGGAGGTGGCCGAGCGGGTTCGCGCCCCGTTGCCTCACCCAGCGGCACACCGCGATCGAGCCTGAGCCCACTCTAGCATCTGCTTCGCGCGAGTGTCAAACGCTGCCGCGTGCTAGAATGCCGCTTGGCGACGAGGGGAAACGCGGTGAATGTGTTCTTCGACGTAGACGGCACGATCGTCGGCACCTGGGACGGCGCTTTGCGCCCGCTGGTGCGTGAGGTGTTCGAGCAGCTTCGCTCCGACGGCCACCACATCTACATCTGGTCGGGCGTCGGCCTGCGCTGGCGCGAGGTGGAAGAGCACGACCTGCGCATGCTGATCGTCACCTGCTTCCACAAGCCACTCTGGAATCATCACGC
>JACQUS010000589.1 GCA_016210125.1 Chloroflexota bacterium
CGGGGCTGGCCCCGCGGCTTCTTCTCTGGCAAGAGCGGCGCGATCCGCGCCCACTGCTCGTCGGTCAAGTCCGAACTGTAGCCCTGCGCCTCGTCCTCCGGCGTTGCCGTCTCCGGCTCGGCAACCATGGCTGCTCCTCGCTGCGCTTATCACCATGGTTTACCATAAACTCCCATTAGCCGGACACGCTCTTAGTTCCTTCGGTGCATCTGGTACTCGCCGCAACGCACGGCACGTTGGCGGCCAACCAAACTGTCCTGGATTTTCGATTGCTCTTCGCGTCTGAGGACGGCGACGAGTTGACCGACCTGAGCACGCTGGAAATCTACGAGGGGAAGCTGCGCCTGCATCAGGCGTTCCAGGTGACACTTACCGCGTGCCATCTAGGTGAGACATAGCCATAAATCTTAATGTCGGTCGTTTCTGTTGTGCGTGGAGAGACTGGGGTTAGCATGGGTCGTTTTCCTGGGTGGTTATGCGGCGTTGAGGAAGGCTTTCAGGCCCACGCGCAGCTCGCCACCGGTTTCAAAGCGGTACAGCAGGCTGAGTTGGTAGACGAACACGGCGCCCAGGGCGAAGCGCTGGGTGGCCAGCAGCCCGCGGGTGGGCACTTGTCCCAGACAGTCGAAGATGCCCTTGAACTGGCCGTTGAAGTTCTCAATGGCGTGCGAGCGCAAGTGATGAAAGAGACGGCGCACCTCCACCCCGCCGTCCTGATGCGGGTACGGCCCGCGTCTGGTCGTCACCAGCTCCCGCTCGTCGGCGGCGCACCCGTCTCGCAGGTCAGGGTCGTTATAGCCGGTGTCGCCCAGCAGCACCCGCAGCTCCGCCGGCAGTTCGCGCAGCAATTCGGGCGCCTCTTCGTTGTCCGCCCGGTTGGCCGGCGTCAGGGTAGCCGCGAGGGGGATCCACACCGCCGCCACGGTGGTGACCAGGTGCAGCTTCCAGCCGTACACCCAGCCATGCCACCCCGACTTGGTCCAGTGCGCCTCGGTGTCGATGGAACTGTGCGGGACGCTGCCGGCCTCGCGGTCTTTGCGGTGCCAGACGCCCCCGCGGGCGCGCAGCACCGTGCTGTCGATGGCCGCCGCGCGGCCACAGTCCCGCCAGGGGTCCAGCAGCACGACCAGAGAGCGCCCCAGGCAGCCGATCTGGGCCGGCAGGGTCGCAGGGATGGCCCGCAGGCGCCGCTGCCAGGTCCGCCGCGCGGGATAGCGGCCGTCTTCCAGCAGCAGCATGCGCAGTCGCTGCATCTCCGGAGTAGGCTGCTCCAGCACCGCCAGCAGCGCGTGGACGGTGGTCAGGCGCTTGACGAGCATGATCACCAGGGCTTTCAGGAACAGCCGGTCCGGATACACCGGCGGACGACCTCGCCCGCGTCGCTCGGGCGGTGGGGGCGGCGGGATGCGGTCGATGAGGACTATCAGCCCAACGAGCACCGATGCTTCGGGTACCATGGGGTTGCCTCCGTGCTGTGGTGTGGCAACCGCATGGTACGAGGCCGGGGCCGCGCGGCATACTCTGCCGCCGCGGCCCTCGATTTATGACCAGGGCTCATCTAGGTGACGTTGTCCTCCACGGTGAGGAGGCCATTGGCTTCAACCAGGCATTCCTGAGTGCCGGGGCTGCTGTATCCTTGGCCCCCATATGGGCCGTGGATGACAGAGCTACAGCGGAGCTCTCGATCGCCTATCACCGAGCCCTTCTCTCCTCTGAGCGCCCGACGGTCGCAGACGCCTTGAAACAGGCGATGGACCACGTCCGCCGGCAGCCCGAGTGGGAGCATCCGTACTACTGGGCAGCATTCTTACCCTCTGGAGATGGTGCTCAGCGGTTGCCGTGAGCAGGTCTAGTCATCTCAACGCCGCCCATGGCCTCATTCACCATCCCGCGAATTTCCTGCGACGCTTGAGACACAAGCGGTGATGACCACAGCCTGCCAGCCGTGCTCAAGCCACGGCCCCATCGCCGCCCCTCTCGCCAGAATGCAGAGGTGGTGCCGCTGCAAGATTGTCCTTGGTGATCTCGCGGTAAAGCGCGGTCGCTGACCAGCGGGCCACGAAGAGGTACGCAGGAACAGCGATGAGCAAGCCGACGACGGTGAGGGCAAGCGTCGCGATCCCAGTCCATAAGGCCAGCATCACGGCGCCGCGCGCCGGGTGGCCCATCGCCATCCAGCCGATGCCAGGGAGGAGAAACTCGCCAACGACGCTAAGCCCGGCCCGAGGCCGCTCACTGAGCAGCCGAAAGGCCTGATCGATGCCTCGCAGGGAACCTCGAAGGGCACGCAGCAGCCAGCGGAGCGAGATGAAGAGGAGCGTGAAAAGGCCAAGAACGAGGAGCGCCACGAGCAGAAGGACGAGGAGCGGGTCGAGCTGCTGGAGGAAGAGGATGAGCGGGGTGAGCACGAGCGAGAGCCCGGACTCGACCGTGGCAAACATCGGCGCAGCGACGGTACCGAACGTGCCGGTCTTGAGGGCTAAGCCTGGCTTCGCGACGAACTTCGCAAAGGTCAGGCTGCCGGCCAAGGCGGCGCCGCCGAACAGAACTGCTGTGTCAGCGGACTGGTAGGCGTCGAAGCGGAACCAGCGGGCATCGTCGTTGAGCAGGTACATCGCGGCGGCGAACTCCGGGCGGACGGAGGCCACGATGCCGGCGCTCGCCCATGCGAAGATGGCTCCGGAGAGTAAGGAAACGGGCCCGCTAAGCGCATTGACGATGGTCGCAAGGGGACTGTGGGGGAGGAGCGATGGCAGGGTCGTCATGGCCCAGGCGGTTGCGACGACAATTAGGAACCACGTCTCGCCGACGAACGCTGCGGGGCCAATGGGCTGAGCCCAGCCGGCGCGGGTGACGAGGCCAAGGAGGAAGAGCGCCATGTACTGATCGCCGAGGCCGACGATGCCAGCACTCGTCAGCGCAGCGATCATCGACGAGAGCGTGCCGACCATAGGCTGTCTCCTTAGTGATGTCTCGTTTGGAGCTACCCCTAGAGGAGACGGAAAACGCAAGGATGCGGGGACTGCGGCGTCGTGGCGGGCCACAGGCGGGGCTGCAAGCAGATGCCTGAGAGCCCAGCGTCTTGGGGGCCACAAAGGTGTAGGGGCACGGCCTGCCGCGCCCCTACTGGGAAGAGAAGAGCGCGCTCAGGGACGCCGCCATCTACATAGACGGCATAGGTCAGCGCTCAGGGATGGGCAGAAGAATGTTCACGGCAGCCGCTGGGCGCCGTCGCCAGCGGGCAGGAAGGCGGCCCAGTAGTAGGGATGCTCCCGGCCCGGCTGCAACCGCACCTGGTCCATCGCCTGGCGCCACGCTGCGGTCACGGTCGGGCGTGTGGAACTGACCAGGGCCGCGTGGTAGGCGATCGACAGATCGGCGGTGGCCGGGTCGTCCACCGCCCATAGCGGGGCTAAGGAGACAACGGCCCCCGCGCTCAAGAAGGCTTGATTGAAGCCCAGCACCTCGTCCCCACGCCGTATGACGTTGCCCAGATGGCAGGCCGTCAACGCCACCTGAAAGGTGTTGTGCAGCGGGAGCTGGCCCTCGTACACCTCGCGCACGCGCACGTCACGCCGGCCGTCCTCGTCCTCTTGCGCGAAGAAGAGGCAGAAGTCGAGGACGCCCTGCTCTGCGGCCAGGTCGCCGTGGGTGGCGGCAAGGACGAGACGCACCACGGGCGCCAGGTCGAGCATGCGCCGGCGTGTCGCATCCAACCCCACCAAGACCGCTGGCCGCGCGCCCGGCACCGCCTGGCCGAAGGCTGCGGCGACTCCCTCGACCTCGCGCCGCGTGTGCGGCAGCAGGTCGTCTGCGCCCCGACCTGTCCACGTGCGCGGGTGAGCGACGGCCGTGCCAGGCCCGACGGCGAGCCGCGCCGAGCGATCCGCGAACGGGGCCAGGGCCAGCAGCGTCGGCTGCCCCGTGAGGGCCGGGCGCTGGCGGATGGCCCACAGCGAGGTCGCCGTGGGGCAGAGGCTGAGGCCGTAGTCTTCGTAGAGGTAGCGCGGCTGGCCATCGACCAGCCGCCAGAGGGCGGCGAAGGGCACGCGGTGGAGCGCGCCGCTCGGCGAGAGGATGAGGTGCGTGATGCCCTCCAACAAGCCCTGCTCCTCCAGGCGGCCGATGAGCAGAGCACGCAGGCGCTCGTGCGCGACGATGGGCTGACACCAACCCTTCCGTGCGATCCCGAGCGTCTGGAGGAACTCGTGCTCTGCCGCCTCCACGAGGGCCGTGAGAGCGTCGCTATCCAGCAGTGCCGCGAAGGCCGGGCGCTCCTGGTCGTCCTGGTCGCCGCGCACGAGGAACAGCGCGATGGCCCACGGGGTCTCGAGGAGGTCGAGGAAGGCCTCCCCGGGGCCGAGGCAGCCGCGCAGGGCCGCCAGGGAGCGCACCTGGCCGTGCAGGAGCGCCCGCTCGGGCTGCTGCTCGGCCTGCTCGGCGTGGAGCGCGAGCCGGCGCTGGCGCAGCGTCTGGACCATCCGCGCGTCGGCGGCCTGCTCCGGTGCGCCCGGAAGCTGGCTGCGGGCGATGATCTCGTACTCCTGCCACCTGATGGTGGCCAGCTCCTGTGCCAGGCGGTCGCTGGGCTGCGGCTGGACGCGGTGCTCGAGGAGGTCGACCAGCAGCCGGCCCTTGGCTTGTTGGGCGTGGTGGAAGGCAGCGGCGGTGTCACCCGCGTGGAGGGCCAGCACGATGGCCAGGCGGTAGACGTCGGCGTAGGTCTCGCGGAGGCTGAGGCGGTCTTCGAGGCGGGTGGCTGCGCCGGCCAGGCGCTCGACGAGGGGCAGGGCCTCGTGAACGGCTTGGCGCGCACGGGGGAGGTCGCCGGTGTCACGCCACAGGATGGCGACGTTGTAGAGCGTGCGCCAAAGCGTGTCGTCGGCCATGTCGCCCAGCTTGACGCACTCTGCGCCGGCCTGCTCGTAGAGCGGCAGGGCCTCGGCCGGCCGGCCAAGCGCAAGCCGGCAGTTCGCCTCGGCCATGCGGCAGCCGGCGTAGGCGGCGCGGCTGCCGTGCTCGTCGAGGAGCGGCCTGGCCTCGCGGTAGAGCGGCAGGGCCTCGGCCGGCCGGCCAAGGTCTTGCAGGCAGACGGCCTCGTTCATGAGGCAGCGGGCGTAGGCGGCGCGGCTGCCGTGCTCGTCGAGGAGCGGCTTGGCCTCGTGGTAGAGCGGCAGGGCCTCGGCCGGCCGGCCAAGCTCACGCAGGCAGGTGGCCTCGTTCACGAGGCAGCCGGCGGCGTTGCCCAGGTCGCCTGCTGCCCGGTATGCTGCGACGGCCTGGCCGTAGCACGCCACTGCTTGCGGCAGGAGCGGGAGTTGGCCGAAGGCGCTGGCGAGGGTCCACCAGGCCGAGGCGTGTGCTCGCAGCGCGGTGGTGTCTGAAGGGTCGGGTAGCAGGCGCAGCACCTGTCGCTGGAGCGCCCAGGCCGTGAGGGTCAGCGTGAAGCGTAGCGCGAAGTCCGCGTCTTGGCCTGCTGCGAGCAGGGCGTCGATGAGCTCAAGCCAGTCATCGAGCTGCTCCCGCGAGAGGAGGTCGTCGAAGGTGCCGCGCTCGACGGCGGCCTCGATGGCGGCAAGGTCGGTGCCGAGATCGGTGTCAGGCCGGATGAGCGCCGCGAGCCGGCGCTGGAGCTCCTGCGATTCCTCTGGCGTGATGGGCATTAGGCCCCTCCCCGCGTGCCGATAGGCATGCTGCCGAGCATGCCACTCTTCCGTCGATTAGCATACGACACCTCGCATTCCTCCGCCCATCAACGGAAGGGACTCAGTGCTCGGACTCAGCGGAGCACCTCGTCGAGCCAGTCAGCGGTCGCGATCGGTTGCTGGTGCTCCGTGCGACGCGCACGGGCGACCCGCGGCTCGGCGGCGGCCGTGGGCGCGGACCAGATGAGGCCAACACGCAGATCCGACGGCGTGTGGCTCGACGCGGTGGCAGACGGCGGTGCAAGTGGCGCAGACGCTGGAGTCAGAACGTCATCGAGCCAATCTGTCGCCTGAGCCGGCCCATCGGCCCGAGTAGGTGGGGACGATGCGTGGCTGCCGAGGGAGTGCTCAGCGCCCGGATCGCCGCGTCGCTGGGTGCTCGTCCGGAGCACGTTGGTCCAGCCCTCCCCGAAGAGATGGTCAAGCGCCTGGCCTATGGAGTGGCCAATCGAGCGCGCCAGGGAGAGCGCGAGCCGCATGCCGACCAGCGCCGTGACCAAAGCCACGAGCGGCACAGCGACAGGGACCGCGAGCGCCGTAGCGGTGAAGAGGAGGGCACCGAGAGCCGCCAGGACTGAGCCGACCGAGCCGAGTGTGGGGCCGAGCACGGGGAACTCCCGGGGAAGCTGCGTGATGCTGCGCAGGGCCCAGTGGACGGCGCGCACGGAGCCGGCGGTGAGCAGGCCGATCGTGGCGGCGAAGCCCGGATGGAGGGCCGAGAGGGGCGAGGTCTGGGTGGCGAACAGCAGGGCCGCTGCCGCGAGCGCAAGCGGCGTCTCCAGGGCGCCCATGAGCGCACGGGCGGGCCCGAGCCGCTGGCCAATGAGGGCGACGACGAGCAGCCCGCCGAGGACGAGGATCCCGCGGTCATCGGAGAGCAGGAGGAGCGGCGGCTGGAGAGCTAACACACCGAGGCGGGCGGCGGCCGCCGCGAGAGCCAGCGTCAGGATGGGCTGGAAGCCAAGGGCAACGCCCAGACCGAGATCGCGCGAGATGAGGAGCAGGCCTTCGAGCATTGGTCGATCCCTCCTGAGGGTGTGATGGATGCGCACGCATCCAGGACGACGGCACAACGTCCCGCTGCGGGGGCGGTCGAGCGCCCTTAGGCCCTGACGGCGGCCTCGCGGGCAAGGTGATCGGGAAAGAATCCGAGTTCGGCCAGCTCCCATCGCCACTCCTCAGCCTGCACCGGCGTCCACCACGATGCCCGGTCAGCACGGGCGGCCCAGCTAAGCAGCGCGGTAAGACGGGAGGTGAGGAACGGGTGGTCGGAGAGTGCCTCCGAGAGCACGTGCCAGACGTCACCGGACGGCCGGGTCAGCCGCTCGAGATCAGCCACGAGCGTGGTTCGGGAGGGCAACGTGCCCTGGTGCAGGCCGACGATCACCTGCAGGGCAGTGACCGGCGAGCCGGCGAGCACAGCCCCCAGCCGATCGGCAGAGCGCTCGGCGTGCCGCGACCACCAGAGCCCGGCCAGCCGTAGGAGCACGCCGAGTCGCCCGAGCGCGCCTGGCAGCAGCGAGGGAAGGGCGACCAGCAGCAGCAGCGGGAAGTGGAGGCAAAGATGCGCTAACTCGTGCCCCAGGACAAAGCGCAGCGCTTGCGCATCGCCATCGACCAGCCGGACCAGGCCGCTCGTGAGCGCAATCACGCGGCCGCCCCGGCCCGGGCGCCAACTGGCGAAGGCATTGGGCGTTGGATCGTTGAGCACGACGACGCGCACGCTCCCCGGCGAGCGGCCGGTGGCCTCCAGCAGGTGCTCCACCTGGCGAGCCCAGTCCGACCCAAGAGCCGTCTCGATCGGCACGCCGATGCCCACGAGCGCCGCCTGCCGGATCGCGCTGGAGAGCCCGATGGCGACGACGCCGGCGATGCCGAGGATGCCGACTGGCGGGGCGAAGAGGAACAGGCCGACGAGGACCAGCACCAGCATGCCAAGGCCCAGCACATCGCAGGGGCAACGCAACGTCGCGAGTTGCTGGCTGGTCAGCCGCGGCGCCCGAGGCAGCCCACCCAAGTCACGCGATGTCATCGTGGCCTCCCGATCGTGCAGGCGCCCAGGGCCGCGTGGCAAGTGAGCGCACGCGGGCTTCCCACCACAGGCCGGTGCCCCACAGTGCGATCCGCAGCCACAGGCCATCGGCCCGGCGTGCCAGCGTGTCCCGCACCGGGCCGATGCGTTGACTGAGCTGGGTGCTCAGCGAGCAGTGGCGCCAGTGGGGCCGGAGCCACGGCCAGCGGCGACCGCCGCGGCTGGGACGGGATGACGGCAGCAGGTGCATCGCGGGTCCTCGCCGCGCTACCACTGCGCGACACGACGCGCACGGATGAACAGTGCGATGGCCGTCACCGCGAGCACGGCCAGCTTGGCGACGAGGCCGGCCCGCCCGCCAGCGTGGAGGCCGGCGCGACCCGCCTGGGCCACACGGGTGACGAAACGGGCTCTAACGGCCGGCTGAATGGTCGCGAGTAGGTGACGCATTGGGAATCCTCCTTTCCGTTGGTCTGATATGGAAGCGGGTGGTGCAGCGACCCGGCTGTCGCCCCCGCGTGGGCGTCGTGGCCAGCCGGGTCTCTATGCTCAGTCCTGCACGGCAGCCGGTAGAGCGTGATGGCCGTCGGCCTGATCGGCCGACCACGCCGCGAACGCCCCCTGCGGCAAGAGCTCCTCCGCGCCACGTGGCGGCTCGCCTGGCGTCGCCGTCGCGCCAGAGGCGGCCACAGGGCTGGCGGCCGCAGCGCTGGCGGCCGCAGCGGCACCGCTCGTGAGATCGCCGCGTGCTGGCCCCGCGGGGTCGACACCGCCGCCGGAGCCCGAGGCCGACGCGCCCGGCAGCGGGGGCTCGCCAGGGCGCCCAAAGAGGCGGAATGCCTTCTCCTGCTCGGCGATCGCGAGCCGCGCCCGGGCGCTGCCGAAGGCCTCGATCTGGTCGAGGCCAAGGTTGCCGCGGATCTGCAGCAGCCCGAGGTGGTCCGGTCGCTCATCGCTGAAGCGCGCCACGTCCATCTCCCCGCCATCGAGGGCCAGCGGCGGCATGGCGCCCGGAGCCACGATCTGGAACAGCGCCAGCGTCCCCTCTGTCGTCGTCGGCTGGAAGGGGGCACGATGGAAGGCCGGGCCGGCGAGGTAAGCGACGGCCCGGCGGAAGGCCGCGCGCGGATCGTCGCCGCGGAGAGCGCCCAGCCGGCCGACCACCTGGCTGATGTCGTCACTGACCACCGCGTCCTGCTCGGTCTGCTGCCGTACGGCAGCCACGACCTGCGCGGCAGTGACTGGTGATGTCTCCTCGTCCGGGCTCTCTGCGGTCAGCGCGGCGACCACCCCCTCCAGGCCGATCTGGCGCGCCACGTCACGATCCTGGGCCGCCAGCACGGCAACGAGGTGGCGGTGCGTCTGGGGCGGGAGGTCCTCGTGGAGCATCGCCAGGCGCTCCACAGCCTCATCCGCTTGCTGGTGGGCAAGCGCGCTAGCAGCACCGGCTAGCGCTTTGATCGTCGCGCGCCGGCGGGCGAGCTGGTCAACGAATTGGGTGAGCTTGGCCCGAAGCTCGTCGGCGGCTGCAAGGGCGCGGGCCAGGCTCTGCAGCTTCGCCCGCTCGTAGGCGGCCTTCACCTGGGCCGCCGTCCGGAGGATCTCGGTGAAGGGATCAGCCGCCGGCTCGGTCGTGCTGCTCCCCGCTCGACGCATGATGAGGTCGATGATCGAGTGCATGACACGCGGCGGCGCGTCCGGGGTGCCGACCATGGGCAGCGGCGGAAGCCGCTTGCGCAGCGTCTCGATCTGCGTGCCCAGCCCATCGAGCTGCTGGCGGAGGATCTCCGCGACCCCCTGGCCATAGGGATGGTCGACGAGACCCTGGGCGAGCAGCCGCTGCGCTTGGCGCTCGAGGCGCCGCTGATTGTCGGCGACGATGGAGTCGTAGCCCAGGTCGTTGGGAAGGTCGGACCAGAGCTGATTCAGCTTGGGCTCGGGCGGCGTCCAGACGCGGCCGTCGGGACCGCTCAGGAGATTCCTCACGAGGTCGTCCACCACCGGAGGCACACCGGCGGCCACGAGCACATCGCGGGCGTCGGCAGCCAGACGCTGGGCGTCGAAGCGCACCTGGGGCTGCGCAGTCCGGGGCGGAAGATCCGCGGACGATCGAACCGGTTGACGGTGAAGAACGACCATGATGCTTCCTCCTCGATGTCGTGGGTTCGGGGCGTGCCCCATAGCAACAGACGGCGCTGGCCGGGCGGCGGGGGCAAGCTGCCCGGCCAGCACACCTAGTCCGGCGTGGCTGCAGCGGCCTCGAGCGCCTGGGCAGCGCGCGTCATGGCGACGGCCGGACGCAGCCCACTGACGCAGGCATCGGCCAGCGCAGCGACCATCGTGCCCCAGGGGCACGGGCGATGGCCGCTGTTGCCGGCATTGGCCTCATACTGATCCAGGGCGTCACTGGCCATCGCGAGGTAGAGGGCCTTGGCCACCCCGGCATAGAAGCGGGTGCGGACCTCCTCCGGCACCACCTTGGGCGCGTTCATCTCGCCGTCGACCGCGTCCAGCGCCTCGAGTGCAGCCGGGTCATCGAAGCTGAAGATGCGCCAGTACGGCGGGACGGCCGCGGAGAGGGTCGTGCCGTCGATGCAGGGCCAGTCGATCCCGCGTGTGCTGGCTGCCTCGAGGTCGAGCATCGTCGCAGCCCAGTTCTCCTCAATGCGGTCGTGCAACCCCGCATAGACGCGGGGACCAGTGACCACGCCGTAGAGCACCGGCTCCGGCAGACCCAGGGCCTGTGCCTCACGGCGGACGAGATACGGTACCCACGGGCCACCAGCCGCGCCACAACTGCCTGTCCCACCGAAGAAGATCCAGATGCGGGGACGCAGGCCCTGCTCGGCGGCGTTCCCCTCGGCGGCCTCCTCGTCCCGCTGCGTCCAGAAGTTCGCTTCGTGCTGCCCGCGGACGTCTGTGGAGGAGCGCAAGTGCCGCAAAAAGCGGCGGATGCGGCGCCCGAGTTCGACGACGGACAGGTCGTAGTCGAGCATGCTGACGGGCCGGTACGCGTGCCCGCCCAGGCCGGCCAAGGCGTACTGTTCGTAGACGGAGATGTGGCGCAGCAGGCCGAACGTGCCCTCGTAGCGCTCGTGGAGGATGGGATACCGGCGCAGCTCGTCGCGCCGGTGGCGGTAGCCAAGCGCGACGAATTCAAGAGGATGAATCCCGATCAGGCGGCGATCGGGGAGCAGGACGGACGGCGGGCGCTGGTGGTGATTGTCGATAGCCAAGACGGGCAGGCGGCAGCCGTCGAGGGCGAACCATGCCTGGAGGTAGACGGCGATCTTGCCGCCGGAGCCGCCGAGGGTGATGACGCCATCGCGTCGAGCCAGGATCTCGTCGGCCAGGACCTGCTCGACGACGGTGGTCTCGGGCGGCTGCTCGGGCCGGTCACTGGCCAAGCGGATTTGGCCCCCGAGGCGATCGAAGGCGTTCGTGGGCATTGGGAGCTCTCCTTTCCACGATCTGAAATGTGGCCCCATCCTCAGCAGGGGAGCCCTGCATTCCTCAAGACGGCAAGGCGCGAGCTGGCGGGGGTACGCGGGCCTAGCGGAGACCTCCCGCCCGCGCCACTGCTCCGGCGACGACGGCCCGCAAGATGCGCCGCAGCAGCATGGCAGTAGCGGCGAAGAGGGCGAGGCCACCGGCGAGCCAGAGTAGCCAGTCGGAGGGCCCGGGCTGCACGGCAGATGGCAGCGAGGCGTGCGCTGGTCCTGCCTCCTGCGTAGGGCCCGACCCTCCGGCACGCGGTTCAGCGCTCTCGGGCAGACGCGGTGCGCGGCCGACGAGAAAGTACGGCGTCGACGAACAAGTCGGCTTTACGAGGTCGTATAGCTCGAGTCGGAGCGCAATCTCACCGGGTGCGAGGAGAGCGGTAAGGTCGACGGGCTCAAGCGGCAGCACCTCTCCATCGTCGGCGCGGCGGAAGCTCAGCACGACGCGGCGGACCCGGCCGTCGGCCGCCGTGATGAGCAGCACGGCCTGGTCGTCGGTGCGTGGCTGACCCGTCCCGTTGGAGTTAGCTGCGAGCATGTACCGTATGCCCGGTGGCGCTGGGTCTGGGAGAACGACAGTCTGCGTTTGGGCGAAGAACAATCCCCTCGGGCCGTCGGCCAAAGGGCACGGTGGCATCGCAGGCGCGAGCGGCTCGACCAAAACCACCTCCAAGCCGTCGTCCGCCCGGGCGACGAGTGCCGAGCCGGCCAGGGCCACGGCGAGGACCAGGCCGATCCACAGCGCCAGACGGAACATGCGCCCAACGACCCAGCGCACGAGGAGCAGCGACAGAATGAGCGTCACGCCCTTGGGAAGCATGAAAGCCCTCCACGTGCATTCGTCACGGGATTCGTCTCTATAGGAGACGGCGCGGGAGAGAGCAAAGGGGGCACGAGCAGCGAGAGGTTTGGATATGATCGAAGTGCTGTCCTCTGGCCGGGCCAAGTGCCGCAAACCGGGAACGACGGGTGGCTACCGAGCACATGTCGTTGAGCCAGTTGACGAGGCGGTCGACGTTGATGACGACGGCTGGCGCAAGCCCGGCGGGACCGTGGGCGCGGCGAGGGTCTCCAGCACGCGCCCGCCATCGGCGCCCACCAGTTCCACGTGGGCCTGCTGCGTCTCCCGGCCCTTTGGCGGGCGGTACTCCTCGATCCGCCGCCCGTAGCGCTCGTACCACTCTGACTGTGCTACAAGCCCGCAGCCGGTCCCGGGCGGGCGACCGCCAGCACCGCTCTGCGACGGCCTGTACGAGCCGCTGCGGCGGACGGGGAGAACGAAGGAGGCGCTGCCGTGCCTGTGGGCGGTCTGCGCCGACGGGCGCACGGTGTTGCTGGACGTGGTGGTCGGCAACCGCGAGTCGCTAGAGGCGTGGCTGGACTGCGTGCGGGGGCTGGTGGCGCGGGGCTGCGGCCGCCCGTGCTGACGACGAGCGATGGCGCGCCCGAGCTGGTGGCGGCGCTGGAGCAGGTGTTGCCCAAGGCACTGCGCCAGCGCTGTCTGGCCCACAAGACCTCGAATGTGTTGGCCAAGGCGAGCGCGTACAATCACGCCCAGGTGGAGGCCGACTCCTGAGCGCCTATTACGTCAGCAACCAGGAGGTCGCACGGCTCGTCGCCAAGCAGGTGCTCGAGCGCTGGCAGAGAATCTATTCGTCGGCCATGCGGAGCTTCCTGGACGACATCGCGGCTTGCATCGCGTATCTAGGCTGCCCGGCGGACCATCACAAGTACCTTCGGACCACCAATCTGGCCGATCGAAGCTTCGAGGAGGAGCGACGGCGGGCCAGGGTGGTGCGCGCTTTCGAAGCGAGAAAGAGGGCCTGAAGCTGGTCTTCGGCGAGCTCTGGCGGGCCTGCGAGCGCTGGCGACAGTGGCATGACCCGGACCCTTAACAGACCAACGGGGTCTTGACTCTCTTGAGCGAGGAGACGGCCGCATGAGTGCGGTACGCGGCCGAGCGAAGTAACATTGAGTTCGCACGGCCCACTGCAGCACTACACGCTATGTCAGCAACCTGTCGCACCTCGGGCGGGGAGAGCGCAGCCACAGGACGAGCATGAGGGCTGCGAGGAGGAGCACGCCTCCGCCTACAGCGAAAACGTTGAGGACATTCACGCGCTGAGCTCTCGTCAAATCTTGTGGAAATTCCTTCCAGGTAGCGCGCCCGGTTTAGGCGGCTACCGGCTCATCCGCCTCCTCTGGCTGCAGAATGCCATCCGCGAACCGCCGGCCGGCCAGCACCAAGGTCATCACCGTGCGCCCGCCGTTGAGCGCTCGCCAGTTCTGCCCCAGCCGCTCGACCAGCTTGAACACCAGGTACACGGCGTTCTCCCGACGGTGCACGCGCTTGGCCACATCCGTCCGCAGCCACACCCCGGCAAACACCGACTCGATCGCGTTCGAGGTCCAGAGATGCAGCCAGTGCTTGAGCGGGAAGTCGTAGAACGTCACGAAGTCCTCTCAGTCGCGCAGCAGCGTCTCGGCCGCCGCCTCCTGCCCCACCGCGGGCGTAGCGCTCCCGCTGCAAGAAGGTCTCGACCTCTTCCTCAAACGCCCGGCGGCGCATCTCCTGTGCCCCCCAGTCGAAGACTCGACTCTGGCGAGGGGATGTGTTCAGCTCCAGCCTGCCCACGCGGGTGTCCCAGGGCCTGGCCCGGTAGCCGTTGCGGTGCGTGGTGCGCTCCGGCTCCGGAGTGCGCTCCTTGCGCTCAGCGCCGATCCGCTCGGTGACCTCCAGCTCCATCAGGACCAGGCGAGCACCCGTGCGCCTTCGCGCAGGACATCGCGGTCCTTGTCCTCCCCCGTCCCGCGCAGCAGGTCAATCAGCGTCATGCTCGAATCGACCATCGTCGTTGGTCCCTCCTTGGCGAATGGGCTGGCTGAGCCATTCGCTAGGCACCACGCGATGGCCGCTCGTGTCAACAGCCCGCCGAATGTGCACCACGCCCCGGGGACACGAACGTGGGGTCGTGGACGCTGTGCCAAGGGAGCATGGGGCCGATGAGCACGGTATCGCGCGCCATCTCGTGCTCTCGGTCGCCATCGGCTATGCGCGCTCCGCAGCCTCGTCGGCGCGCGCCTTTGCCGCTAGCCGCACCAGCTGGTTGATCGGCTCACACGCGGCGCACGTCTGACATATACACCGCGGGCCGTCGGCGAA
>JACQUS010000597.1 GCA_016210125.1 Chloroflexota bacterium
GCGTCTGCGTCGGCGCCGCCGCGGCCGGCGCGCGGGCTATGACCGCCACGTCGGCGCAGGGTTTGGCGCTCATGTGGGAGGTCCTGTATATCGCCGCCGGGCTGCGTCAGCCGATCGTCATGGCGCTGGCGACACGGGCGCTCTCCGCGCCGCTCAACATCCACTGCGACCATTCGGACGCTATGGGCGCCCGCGACAGCGGCTGGGTGCAGCTCTGGGCGGCCAATGCGCAGGATGCCTACGACTTGACCCTCCTCGCCGTGCGCTTAGCCGAGCACGCGGCGGTGCAGTTGCCCGTGTTGGTGTGCTACGACGGCTACATCGTCAGCCACGGACTCGCCGGCGTGGAGGTCCTGCCCGACGAGGAGGTGCGGCGCTTCGTCGGGCGGCGGCGCGCCCCGGCCAGCCTGCTTGATCTCGCGCAGCCGCTGAGCGTGGGCGCGCTGGCCCTGCCCGACTACTACTTCGAGCTGCGGCGCGCGCAACTGGAGGCCATGGCGCGCGTCCCCGCGGCGCTCGCGGAGTGCGCCGGCGCTCTCGGCGCACTGACCGGGCGCGACTTCGCGCCGGTCGAGGGCTTCCAGTTGGGCGACGCCGACGTCGCGCTCGTAGCGCTCGGCTCCACCGCCAGCACGCTGCACGATGTGGTCGCCGAGGCACGCCGCGCCGGGCAAAAGGTCGGACTCGCGCACCTGCGCACGTTCCGTCCCTTTCCCGCTGCCGAGCTGGTGCGGTTGCTCGACCACGTGCCGCTGGTCGCCGTGCTCGACCGCGCAGTGTCGCCGGGCAGCGCGCCGCCGCTGACGACTGAGGTGCGTGCAGCCTTGGGAGGCCGACCGCCGGCGGTCGGCATCGTCTATGGCCTGGGCGGCCGGCAGCCGACACTCCGCGCCTGGGTCGGCCTTGTCGCGGACCTGTGGAGCTGCGTGCGCCACGGGCGACCCTATCCCCCGCTGAGTTACTTCGGCCTGCGGGAAGGAGCGTGAGCCATGCCGGCGATCCGCCTCAAGACGCTGGCCGACCGCTCGCAGCCGCTCGGCCCCGGCCATCGTATGTGCGCCGGCTGCTCGATCACCAGCGTCGTGCGTCAGATCCTGCTGGGCAGCGAGCGGCCGGTGGTCGTCGTCTCGGCCACGGGCTGCCTCGAGGTGACGACGAGCATCTACCCCTTCACCGCCTGGCAGGTCCCGTGGCTGCACTGCGCCTTTGAGAACGCCGCGGCGACCGCGTCCGGGGTCGAGGCGACCTGCCGGGCGCTGGCGCGCCAGGGCCGGCTAGCACAAGAGGTGAATATCGTCGTGTTCGCCGGCGACGGCGGCACGTACGACATCGGCCTGCAAGCTCTGTCGGGCGCTTGGGAGCGTGGCCACCGCGTGCTCTACGTCTGCTACGACAACGAGGCCTACATGAACACCGGCGTGCAGCGCTCGAGCGCCACGCCGCGCGGCGCCTGGACATCGACGACGCCGCTCGGCCGCGAGACCGTCGGCAAGACGCGGCCGCGCAAGGACATCATCGCCATCGCCGTGGCGCACGGGCTGCCCTACGTGGCCCAGGCGGCGCCGAGCCACTGGCAGGACCTGGGGCAGAAGGCACGCGCCGCCTTCGCCGCCGACGGCCCGGCGTTCCTCAACGTCCTGGCGCCCTGCGTCCCTGGCTGGCGCTACGAGCCCGAGCGGAGCATCGAGGTCGCGCGCCTGGCGGTCGAGTCACGCTACTGGCCGCTCTACGAGGTGGTGCAGGGCCAGTACCGGCTAACCTACCAGCCACGCCGCCCGCAGCCGCTCGAAGCCTTCCTCGCCGCGCAGGGGCGTTTCCAGCACCTGCTGGGGCCAGAGCACGAGGCCCTGCGCCGCGTGGTCGAGGCCGACGTTCAGCAGCAGTGGGACGAGCTTCTTCGACGCTGTGGCCTAGCGCCGGCCGCTCCTGAGGCAGCGGCGGCTGGCGAGGGAGCAGAAGCCCATGCAGACGCCCATGTCGAGCCAACCTAGCTCTGCCGTGCCACCGCCGGCCACGGACCGGCCCCTCGAGCTCGCGCTGAGCGCGGTCGAGCGGGCGTTCTTGCGCGCGGCCATCGCGCACTACTGCGCGGCCTGCTGTCCGCTGCTCAGCGGCCAGGACTGGTGCCCGCTCCTGACGTGGCGGGAGAGCGTGCACAGCGGGGCCATCGAGCGCGTCTGCCTGGTGCCGTTTGCGGCGTGGCTGGAGCGCCTGGCCGAGCCCGCGGGCCCTGCGCTGGTGGCGTCCGCGCCGTAGCCGTAGGGCCGCCGCGCGGCGGGCTGCGATCGGCCCCACCGGTGTGTCGGTATGTCGCGCAGCGAGTCGTGCCGGTTCGTGGGGATGGGGCGGATCATCTCGCGTGGGTTCGCCGCCGGGGCTGGCCGCTAGTCGTCTACTCGCGTTGCGGGAGTAGCGCCCTCAGCGCCCGCGGGCTCATGCTCGGCGGGCCACCGAGCGGGCGGCAAGCTGTGGAGCGCCAGGCCGAGCACGAGGCTGGCCGCTGCGGCGCCGAGCGCCGTCAACCCGACCAGCATCGGCCAGCCCAGCGCCGCGGCGAGCGCGCTGGTGATCGCCAGAACGACCGCTAGGCCATACCAGCGCTCGGCAGTCGAGAGC
>JACQUS010000593.1 GCA_016210125.1 Chloroflexota bacterium
CCCTCGAGGAAGGCGTGCGCTTTGCCATACGCGAGGGAGTCCGCACGTTGGGTGACGGCGTCATCACCAAGATCCTGGAGTAAGGCAGCGAGCAGGCCGCCGCGCCGGGCGATGGCGGCGGCGCGGCCCGCGGTATCGAGCAGGGGCAAAGCCCCCTTGGAAGAGCCCACGAGGCGGGCTAAGGCAAGCCCTCGGGGGCTATTCTCGCAGCAGTTGAGGCGATACGATGGCGAAGAAGAAGGGTGAGGCGCGGGTCCTGATCACGCTGGCCTGCACGGCCTGTCGTGAGCGCAGCTACCACACCGAGAAGAACAAGCGCAACGACCCGGACCGCCTCGAGCTGAGCAAATACTGCCCGCGGTGTCGCAAGCACACGCCGCACCGGGAGACACGGTGAGCCCGACGCTGCGCCCGAGCCTCCGGCGCCCCGTGGCGGCGCGCCCGACCGCGCCGGCGCCGCGCGTCGCAAAGCCGGCCGGCGAGCGGCGCGCACTCCGCTTCTTCCGCGAGATCCGCTCCGAGCTGAGCAAGATCACCTGGCCCTCGCGCGAGCAAGCGCAGAATCTGACCATCGTCGTGGTCGCCGTCTCCGTCGCGGTCGGCGTCTTCCTGGGCGTCGTGGACTGGCTGTTCGCGAAGGTCTTCGAGATCTTGCTGCGACTCGCGTGAGCGGCCTCGTGTCAAAGGCAAGCCGGTAGGTGATTGCGATGACGGAACAGCGCACCCAGCCCACAGCCGCGGAGCCGCAGGCGCCGTCGCCGGAGAAGAGCCACCCCGACTCCCAGTGGTACGTCATTCACACCTACTCGGGATACGAGAACAAGGTGAGGGCGAACCTCGAGCACCGCATCCGCGTTCTGGGGATGAGCGACAAGATCTTCCAGATAGTCATCCCCATGGAGGACGAGGTCGAGGTGCGCGACGGCCAGCGCCGCACGGTGCAGCGTAAGGTGTTCCCGGGCTACGTGCTCGTCGAGATGATCATGGACGACGAGGCGTGGTACGTCGTGCGCAATACGCCCGGCGTGACGGGCTTCGTCGGCGCCGCCGGCAAGCCCATTCCCCTGCGCGACGACGAGGTACGCGCCATCCTCAAGCAGATGAGGGCCGAGGCGCCGCGCGTCAAGATCGCCTTTCAGCGTGGGCAGACCGTCCGCGTCATCGATGGGCCGTTTGCGGACTTCATCGGGGTGGTGGACGACACGAACCAGGAGAAGGGCAAGGTCCGCGTGCTGGTGTCGTTCTTTGGCCGCGAGACGCCGGTGGAGCTGGACTTCTTGCAGGTGGAGAAGCTGTAGGCATGGCCAAGAAGGTCAAGGCAATCGTCAAGCTGCAAATCCCGGCCGGCAAGGCGACGCCCTCGCCGCCCGTGGGCACGGCGCTCGGCCAGCACGGCGTGAACATCATGGCCTTTGTCAAGGAGTACAACGAGCGCACAGCGAGTATGGTGGGCTCGGTCATCCCGGCCGAGATCACGATCTTCGAGGACCGCTCGTTCACCTTTGCGACCAAGACGCCGCCGGCCAGCGACCTGCTGAGGAAAGCCGCCAGCGTCGATAAGGGCTCGGGCGTGCCCAACCGCAACATCGTGGGCACCATCACGCGTGACAAAGTGCGCGAGATCGCGCAGCTCAAGCTGAAAGACCTGAATGCCTACGACCTCGAGACCGCTGAGCGGATGATCGAGGGGAGCGCACGCAGCATGGGCATTCGCGTCGTGGAGTAGCAGAGATGGCACGGGAGCGCGGAAAGAAGTACGTCGAGGCCGCCAAGCAGGTGGAGCCGGGTCGCCTGTACAGCCCGGCAGAGGCCGTCGCGCTGGTCAAGCAGGTCTCGTACGCCAGCTTCGACGCGACAGTCGAGGTGCACGTGCGCTTGGGACTCGACGTGCGCCACGCTGACCAGCAGGTGCGCTCGGTAGCTGTCTTGCCCCACGGCCTCGGCCGCACGATGCGCGTGCTGGTGTTCACCCAGGGCGAGGGCATCCGCCTGGCCGAGGACGCCGGGGCTGACTACGTCGGCGCCGACGACCTCATCAAGCGCATCGAGGGTGGCTGGCTAGAGTTCGATGTCGCGGTGGCGACGCCGGACATGATGGGCAAGGTCGGCCGGCTCGGCCGCATCCTCGGCCGGCGCGGGCTGATGCCCAATCCCAAGTCGGGCACCATCGCCCCGGCGGAGCAGCTTCCGCGCCTGATCCGCGAGGTGCGTGGCGGCCGGCTGGAGTTTCGCACCGAGAAGGTGGCGCTGGTCCACGCGCCCGTGGGCAAGGTGAGCTTCAGCGCCGAGCAGCTCCTCGAAAACTTCGGTGCCTTCGTCGACGCGGTGGTCCGCGCGCGTCCGAGCGGCGCCAAGGGCCAGTACCTGCGTGGCCTCACCATCGCGCCGACGATGGGCCCGGGAGTCGAGGTAGACGTCGCCCAGGCGGTGGCGTTGGCGCAGCAGGCAGCGGCGTAGCGCTCGCGACAACTGCATAGCACGACCTGTGCCGTAGACAGCGGGTGCGCTGCGCGCGTCGCGCGCGGTGCCCAAGCCCGCCGGGGGCCCGCCGAGGCACGTGCAGACCCAGGCCACGGCTGTGGGCCAGGGGTCGGCGCGTCCTCGCGCGGCAGCGCGAGGTTTTTTGTTGCGCGATGGGGGGACGCATGGCAACACCGAAGAAGGTCGCAACGGTCGAGCGCATTCGTGACTGGCTACGCTCGGCGCAGGTCACGGTGCTGACCGAGTACCGTGGGCTGACCGTCGCCGAGCTTACGCGGCTGCGGCGGCAGCTCCGCGAGGCCGGGGTCGAGTACCACGTGGTCAAGAACACGCTGGCGGTGCGAGCGGCGCGTGACCTGGGTTTCGACGGCCAGCTTGAGCAGACGCTCAAGGGGCCGACGGCGCTGGCGCTCGGCCTGAGCGACCAGGTTAGCGCGGCGCGTGTGCTCACCGAGTACGTGCGCACGTCGCGCGGGCCGCTGCGCATCAAGGGTGCCGTGCTCGATGGACGGCTGCTGCGTCCGGAGGACGTGGAGGAGCTGGCGTACTTGCCGAGCATCGACGTGCTGCGCGGGCAGCTCGCCGGCGCGATCCAGGGGCCGCTGGCCAGCGTCGTCGGCACGCTCGAAGGCGCCCTGCGGACGCTCCTGTACGCGTTCGAGCAGCGCGCCGAGCAGCTTGGCGCCGCGGAAGGCGGCTCATAGCCCCGGTTGGAAGACGCCGGGTCGGACAAGCGATAGCATGAGGAGGATCAGCCCGTGGCAGTAGACGCAGAGATCCAGCGCATCGTCGACGACATCAACAGCCTATCCGCGCTCAAGCTCGCGCAGCTCTCCAAAGTGCTCCAGGAGCAATGGGGCGTGAGCGCGGCGATGCCCGTGGCTGCGGCAGCGGCAGCCGGCGCGTCCGGTGGGCCGGCCGCCCCGGCTGCCGCCCCGGTCGAGGAGCAGACCGAGTTCAGCGTTATCCTCAAGGAGATCGGGCCGAACAAGATCAACGTCATCAAGACGGTCCGCGAGCTGGTGCCGTCGCTCGGCCTCAAGGAGGCCAAGGACCTGGTCGAGGGAGCGCCCAAGTCGGTCAAGGAGAACGTGCCGAAGGCCGAAGCTGAGGCGGCGCAGAAGAAGCTGCAAGAGGTCGGCGCGGTCGCTGAGATCGTCTAGCGCGCCGCGCGGACGACGGGAGACGCGGAGCAGAAGAGCCGCAAGGGCGCTGCCCGCGTCCCTCCTTCTCCGCGTTTGCATGTCCCCCGCGTCCCGGGTCTCCGCGTGCCCCGGTGCCTACCGTGCCGGGGCGTGGTTGTCGATGCCGCGGTAGGCGTTGATGAAGCGGGTGATGCGCTCCTCGTCGAACTCGTCGAACTTGTCGATCCGCGTCCAAGCGGTGAGGGCGATGCGCGCGTCCATACCGGGGTACGGCGCGAGGAGCACCTTCTCGGGATAGCGGTTGACGATGGGGCGCAGCTTCGCCACCAGATCGGGGCAGCCGTCCGGGCAGTTGTACTGCACGACCACACCGCCATCCTCCAGATTGTGCAGTTGCAGCTCGCGTGGGACCGGCTGGGCGTGCTCGCCCCAGCGCGCCAGGGACGGCAAGTGCCAGCCGGATGTCGGCGGATCGCTGTTGTAGGGCGGGTGCGGCGTGTCGACGCTGGGGATATGGGTATTGCCCTGCGAGGGGAAGAACGTGCCCGGCTTCGGCGTCAAAGCCTGCGAGGCGACCCATCCGCCGGCGGCGACGATCAAAATGACGCCGGCAGCGACCCAGAGCAGCGTGCGCAAGCGCCGCTGCTGGCGCGCTCGGCGAGCCGCCGATGCACGCTCGGCGAGCCGCTGCTGACGGCGTGCGTCGCGGTCTGACTGCGGTGCCATAGACATCCGTCCCTCACCCTCGCGGGCGGCCGAGCGCTGCCGGCCCGGCCGCCCACGTACGTTGATCGCTGAGTCGCAGCACGGCGAGGAGCAGCGCCTCGTCGGCCTCGCATCGCCCCTGCTTCACCGCCCCGTCGGCGGCCAGCAGCACGGCGAGCGCGGCGCGCAGGCCCTCCGGCGTGCAGCGGCGCGCCTGGCGCCAGGCACGCTCGGCGGCCCACGGCGGCATCTGTGCCCGCCGCGCGAGGTCCTCGGCGCTCGCGGCCTCGCGCGCCTGCACCAACTGGCGGAAGTGGCGCACGAGCAGCGCCAGTATGCGCAGCGGGTGCTCGCCGTCGCGGGCCACATGGTCGAGCAGCGCCAGCGCCCCGGCGCGATCGCCTTGCGCCACCTTATCCCCCAGCTCGAACACGTTGGCCGCGCGGGCCTCGGGGACAAGCAGCCGTACCTCCCGCGCGCCGACGGGCTGCTCGCCGGCGTACGTGCGCAGCTTGCCGAGCTCCGTCTCCAGAAGCTCGGTCTGTGACCCCACGGTCGTGGCTAAC
>JACQUS010000594.1 GCA_016210125.1 Chloroflexota bacterium
TACGTACTGTGCGCGCGCTTTGATCAGGCCACCTCCTTACCAAAATTCCCTTGCAGATCATCTACGCTCCCGTGTCTATGGGGCAGGGGCCATCGCCAGGGCAAACTCAAGCCTAGCGCTGGCGCCCTCGTCTTCTCGCCGTGGTGCTGGGAGCACGCTGTATTCGAACGATGTCATAGCAAACGGGCACTCAACTATGGTATTCAGCGCGGATGTGCACTCACGCGGAGGATCGCCTATCCTGAGCCGAACCGTCGAAAGCACGCGGCCGAGCGCTGCCTTGATGCGTGTCTCTGGCCAGCGCTCGCTAGAGGCCTGAGCGAGGACGGCATCGATGTCGTAGGCAAGATTCGCCGCTTCATCCTCGCCGGCTAGGTGCACGTTCCAAGTGGCGGGCAGAAACCAATCCTCGAACTGCTCGAGCGAGATCTCGCCATCCAAATAGCGGGCGAGCTCGACACGGATCTGTACGTGGAGGGAGTCTGACATGTGCAGACCTCCGGTGAAGCGCGTCGCCGTGGAGGAGTTGCGACTCGCCTTCAACACACGCTTGCTGGAATTCGTGCTGACCGGGCAGCTCGATGCGGTGATCCGTCGAAACAACCACTTGGCTATCAGCCGACGGGAAGTCACCGACCCGAATCTCAGAAACCCTTACGCGACTTGACTTCTCGTCGTGGCACGCCCGGCGGGACTCGAACCCGCGGCCTTGCGCTTAGAAGGCGCCTGCTCTGTCCTCTGAGCTACGGGCGTCTGCGCTTGCGATTATACCACCAGGTCCACCTGCTGCACGGCGCCGGGCGTGCCCTGGGCGCTGAGGTAGAGGCCCGAGCTGCGCACGCGCCCCAGCGCGCCGTTCTGCGCGTCGCGCAGGTCGAAGGGCGTCGCCACACTTTGCAGGTAGATGGCCCCCACGCCACGGTCGGCGATGCTGGCCAGGGCGCCGGGGCCGTCGGCACTCGGCGTCCAGACGCCGAGGTCGCCGTAGACCGCGTCGTCCTCGTCGATCCAGCCGTTCTGGTCGCCGTCGTAGGCCGCCAGCTCGGCGAAGCCCCCGCCGGTGCGTGGGCCGAAGAGCTCGCCGCCGTCGTTGATGCGCCCGTCGCCGTTGCGGTCGAGCACGAGGAAGCCGCTGCCGCGAGCCAGCAGGGGCACGCTCTCCGGCTCGCCGTCCACGTCGAGGTCGAAGCGGAAGGTCAGGTCGGTCAGCTCGGCGGCCGTGCCGTCGAAGGCGATGATGAGCGGGTCCTTGGCCGCGTCGCCGGCGCGGACGCTGAGCGCCTGCTCGCTGAAGAACTCGCGGCGCATGGTCAGGTCGAGCGAGAAGGCGATCTCCTGCCCGTCCTTCGTGCGCACGATACCGTCGAGCGACAGCGACGTCGTCTCGGCCTCGTAGTGCGCGGCGTAGTAGTCGTAGGCCAGCCCGAAGCCGGCGCTGGTGTCCCCTGGGGCCGGCGCTACCCGCGCGGCCGCCTCCGGCGCGGCCCTTTGTGCCTCGCCGGCCGGTTGGGGCTGCAGCTCTTCGAGCGTCAGCAGCTTGATCTTGCGGCCGGTGAGCCACTCGACGATGCGCTTGAGCAGGGCCAGCTTGGGCTCGAGGGCCGCCTCGGGGTCGCCGGCCTCGTGGGATTTCGCCGCGCCGGCTGCCTTGCCCTCGGCCGACAGGCTCACGCTGTCGGGCCGGGCGTGCGCCCGACGCGGCGCTCGACGCGCTGCGTCGGCAGCGGTGGGCGGCAGACCGCGCTGCGCGTTCCCGCGCGGCGGCGCGCCGACCCACATGCGTAGGCTCTCCCGCTCGACATGGCGCTCCAGGGCGAGATGCTGGCTCGCTAGGCTGACGCTGGACTCGGCGATGCGCATCTGCCTCCTCCCCGTTCGTTTGGGGGAAATATCGGCAGATGTGCGCGAAAACTTGCGGGTTTGCCCGATTATTGCCCGGCGGCGTACACGAGCGCCACCACCACGCCGTAGACCACGTGGCCCATGACCAGGCCCATAGCGGCCATCGGCCCGCCGGCCATGGCCGGCGGCCGGGGGTGCATGCGCATCATCATCGGCATGGCCATCATCGCTATAACGGCGTGGACGACGCCGAAGATCGCGCCCCAGAGCCAGTCGGGCCGGCCGAGGCCCTGTGTCCAGAGGGTGGCGTAGATCAGCGCGAAGACGACGCCCATCATCAGGTGCAGGGCGGTGCCGATGGCCACCGCCGGCCGGCGCGTCGGGGTGAGCATCGAGCCGAGCATACCGAGGATGTCCATCTTCGGCAGGCCCATCATCGGCGCGACGTACATCAAGGCGGTCATCACGACCGTAGCGACCAAGCCAGCGGCGACGGCTGCGGGCACGTTCATGGCACCTCCCCAACGTGAGCGATCTCGGCGGGGCAGCGCCACGTCGAGACGGCCTGCTATGTGACGGCCCCGTTATCACAGCATCGCCGCAGCCCAGCGCGCAACTCAGTAATGGTGATTACACATGCGCCATGGGTCGGAGCAGGCAAGCGGCGTCAGGATCGCGGGCAGCTAGCCGAGCCGCGGCGCCCAATCCTCGGCCAGGTAGCGCTGCGCGCGCTGGTAGTAGTCCTCGGCGCTCTCGCGCAGCATGCGCAGGTCCTCGTCGCTGAGCTCGCGGATGACCTTGGCCGGCGTGCCCATGACCAGCGTGCGCGGCGGGACCACCATGCGCGGCGGGACGAGCGCCCCGGCCGCGACGAAGGATTCCGGGCCGACGACGGCGCCGTCGAGGATGACGGCCTGCATGCCGATGAGCGAGCGGTCGTGGATGGTCGCAGCGTGCACGATGGCCAGGTGGCCGATGGTCACCTCTTCGCCGACGAAGACGCCGTGCCCCTCCTCGGTGTCCATCACGCAGCCGTCCTGCACGTTGCTGCGGCGGCCGATCTCGATGTACGAGGTGCGCTTGTCGCTGCGCAGCACGGCGTTGAACCAGACGCTGGCGCCCTCGGCCAGGCGCACGTCGCCGATCAGGTACGCGCCGGGCGCGACGTAGCAGCGCGGGCCGGTTTGCGGCCGCCTGCCGGCGAAGGGGTAGAGCAGCGGCCCGGCCTCAGGCAGAGCCGAGCGCGCGGCGCGCGAGGTCGCGGCAGCGCTCGAGATCATACTCGCGATAGGTCGCGAGGGCCTGCGCGGACAGCGAGCCCTCGCCGTGGAGGGTGACGACGTAGTTGTACCCGCCGAAGTCGCTGGCCGTCAGGTCGCGGATGAGGTGAAAGAGTCGCAGGCGCAGGACGGCGTCGGTTCCGGCGGCGCCCTTGAGGTACTTGGCGACGAAGTGCCCCGTCGCCGGGTTGCGCAGGTCGGCCTCGCACGGGGCGGTGATGGCCATACCGCCGGCGATGTCCTGCACGAGCCGGCACGCCTCGTGGAAGTGGCTGGCGAAGTGGTGCTTGCCGGCGTTGGTGTACACCGCGTTGGGGACGGCGATGCCGGGCGGCACGACCGTGGCCTCGTAGGCCGCGGCTTTGCCGCAGGCACGGATCAGCTCCGTGTAGTGGATCAGGCGAACGACCTTCTCGCGCACGTGCGCCACCTCGGCCGTGCCGTTGGCCTCGGCGATCATGACTGCCGCGCCGACGAGCAGGTCGCCGATGGGCGGCTTGTAGGAGATGGCCGTGAAGCGGTGAAACGTCGCGAAGCTGGTGGCGAGCTGGCCGGCAAACTGCCACTCCCCGGCCATGAACACGCGCTCCCAGGGCACGAGCACATCGTCGAAGACCGTCAGGGCCTCGGTCTCGATGTTGCGGCGGCTGACCGGGTAGTCGAAGACGCTCTGCTCGACGGAGCCGGTCGGCCGGCAGATGATCGTCAGGCCGGGCGTCGCCACGGGGATGGCGAAGGCCACGGCGTAGTCGGCGTCGTTGGCCGACAAGGCGCGCGTCGGCAGGACGATCAGCTCGTTGACCACCGGCACCGAGGTGATGTGCGCCTTGGCCCCGCGGACGACGATGCCGTCGGCGCGCCGGTCGACGATGCGCAGATAGGCGTCGGGATCGGGCTGCTCGTGCGGACGCAGGCGGCGGTCGCCCTTGACGTCTGTCTGCGCCAGGGCGACGCTGAGGTCGCGCTCGCGGACGTGGCGCAGGAAGGCGGCGACGCGCTCGCTGTAGCGCGTGCCGAGCGCCGGGTCCATGGCGTGGCAGACGACCGTCAGCCCCATTAGCGCGTCGCCGCTGACCGACTTGGTCAGGTTCAGCGTGCTGTTGCCCTGCCGCGTGTGCTCCTCGATCATGCGCCCGCGCAGGGCTAGCTCCTGCGGCGTGCTCGGCAGGAGGAAGTGGCGGTTGACCACCTCGCCGGTGTCTGGCGAGCGGCCGGTGAAGAGATCCTGCCACTCGGGGTCCAGCGCCAAGCGGTAGATGTTCCCACAGTGCTCGGTGGTGATCGACAGGATCGGGTGGGTCGTCACGTCGTCGACGCGCTGGCCGGCCACGTAGACGGTGCGGCCATCCCGGAGGCTCGCCTTGTACTCCTCTACGGCACGCAGAGCCATGAGCCTGCTCCTCATCATTCGTTGAGAACGGTCCTGGCGGGCCCCCCACCCCGCTCCGAAGGAGGATCCCCAGAGGTCGCCCGAGGCGACCTTTGGATTCCCCCTTCGGGCGAGCTCTGGACTCCCCTTTAGAGACTGGCGCTCCTTCTTTTCCCCCTCTCCGCCAGCGGAGAGGCGGACCGAGAGGGTGAGGTCGGGAAGCCTCCTCCGATGCGCCGACACGATTGACGCCCCGCTTGGGGCGCGAGTATAGTCGCGCCGCGGCAGGGAGTCAAGCGGCCGTGGATCAGACACCGGACGAAACGCGGGAAGCACCGATGCGTGTCGGCACCCTGCTGTTCGACGACGTGACGGTCACCGACTTCACTGGCCCTTACGATGTCTTTCGCGCCGCGCGCCCGCTGGGCGTGCCGGCGGCCGTGCCGCGGCCGCTGTTCGCCATCTTCACGGTGGCCGAGTACGACGTCGTGCACTGCAACGGCGGGCTGCGCGTGCTGGCCGACCACCGGCTTGACGACCACCCGCCCATCGACCTGCTGGTCGTACCGGGCGGCTTCGGCACGCGCCGCGAGGTCGACAACGCGCGGCTCATTGCCTGGATCGGGCGCGTGGCGCGGCAAGCGCAGCTCGCGACCAGTGTCTGCACCGGCGCGCTGCTCATGGCCAAGGCCGGCCTCCTCGACGGCCGGCCGGCCACGACCCACTGGGCGAGCGTCGAGTGGCTGCGCAGCGCGTTCCCCCAGGTGCAGGTGCAGACCGGCGTGCGCTACGTCGACGCCGGGCAGATCGTGTCCTCGGCCGGCGTCTCCGCGGGCATCGACATGGCGCTGCACGTCGTCGAGCGGCTGCACGGGCCGGCCGTGGCGGCGCAGACGGCGCGCCAGTTGGAGTATGATTACTGGGAAAGCGCGCGCCGCGGCTCGGCGGCACGCTAAACGGAGGACGACGGTTCGAGCGGTGGACGTCATCAAGATTACGCCCCGCGGCTACTGCTACGGCGTCGTCGACGCTATCCAGCTCGCCAAGCAGGTGGCCCGCGATCCGAGCACGCCGAAGCCGGTGTATGTGCTTGGGCAGATCGTGCACAACCGCCACGCCGTCGAGAGCCTCACGGCCCTCGGCATCATCACGCTCGACGGCGCGAATCGGGTGGAGCTGCTGGAGCGCATCGCTCAGGGGAGCGTGGTCTTCACTGCTCACGGCGTCTCGCCGGCGGTCAAGCAGCGGGCGCGCGAGAAGGGCCTGCACTGCGTCGACGCCACCTGCCCCGACGTGACGCGCACGCACGACCTGGTGCGCGCCCTGGCGGCGCGGGGCTACGACATCATCTACATCGGCAAGAAGGGCCATCCCGAGCCGGAGGGTGTGCTCGGCGAGGCCCCCGGCCGCGTGCGCCTCGTCGAGTCTGAGGCCGACGTCGCGGCACTGGCGATCGGCGGCGAGCGCGTCGCCGTGACGACGCAGACGACGCTCTCCAAGTGGGACACAGAGCGCCTGCTCCAGCTTATCCGCCAGCGCTACCCGCACGTCGAGGTCTACAACGAGATCTGCGACGCGACGCAGCGGCGCCAGGAGGCGGCCGTGGCACAGTCGCATGCGGCCGACCTGGTCATCGTCGTCGGCGACCGGCGCAGCAACAACTCCAACCGCCTGGTCGAGGTGGTGACCAAGCTCGCCAGCCGCCCGGCCTACCTCATCGACAATGCAGAGGAGCTACGTCCGGAGTGGCTGGTCGGCGTGCGGCGCGTCGCCGTCACGTCGGGCTCGTCCACGCCCTCCGAGATCACGCGCGAGGTCATCCGCCGGCTGGAGGCCTGGCCGGTCGAGGTGACGACCGCGGCCGTCGGCTGACGACCGATGGCTCGCGCACGAACGGTCCACGTCTGCCAGCAGTGCGGGGCGCAGAGCCCGCGCTGGGCCGGCCGCTGCCCGAGCTGCGCGGCGTGGAACAGCCTGGTCGAGACGCTGGAGACGCCGCCCGCCCGCCAGCGTGCCGCTGTGCCGGCCGGCGCCCGCGCCGTGGCCGCCCAGCCGCTGGTCGCCGTGGCGACGCGCCACGACGACCGGCTGGCGGTCGATATGCCCGAGCTGGCGCGCGTCCTCGGCGGTGGGATCGTTCCGGGTTCGCTGGTGCTCATCGGCGGTGACCCGGGCATCGGCAAGTCGACGCTGCTGCTCCAGGTGGCCAACCTGCTCGCTCGGCAGCACGGTGCCGTGCTCTACGTCTCCGGCGAGGAGTCGGCGCAGCAGCTCCGCCTGCGCGGCGAGCGCCTCGGCGCGCTGTCGGAGCGCCTGTATATCCTCCCCGAGACCGACCTGGCGACGGTGCTCGACGAGGCCGAGCGGCTCGGACCGGTCGCGCTGGTCGTCGACTCGATCCAGACGGTCTACGTGAGCGACCTGGAGTCGAGCGCCGGCAGCGTCGGGCAGCTCCGCGAGTGCACGCTGCGCCTGATGCAGTTCGCCAAGGCGCGCGGCGTCGCAGCGTTCCTCATCGGCCACGTGACCAAGGAGGGCGCCATTGCCGGGCCGCGCGTGCTCGAGCACATGGTCGACGCCGTGCTGTATCTAGAAGGCGAGCGCTTCCATAGCTATCGCCTGCTGCGCGGGGTGAAGAACCGCTTCGGCTCGACGAACGAGGTCGGCGTGTTCGAGATGGCCGACGCCGGCCTGCGCGAGGTGCCGAACCCGTCGGCCGTGTTCCTCGGCGAGCGCGACGAGAGCGCGCCGGGCTCGGCCGTCGTCGTGACGCTGGAGGGCACGCGCCCGCTGCTCGACGAGGTGCAGGCGCTCACCGCGGCGACGGCCTTCGGTGGGCTGCCGCGGCGGACGGCCAACGGCATCGACCTCAACCGCCTGCACATGCTTATCGGCGTGCTCTCGAAGCGCGTACGCCTGCCGCTGGGCAACCAGGATATTTACGTGAACGTCGTGGGCGGGATGCGCATCGGCGAGCCGGCCGCCGACCTTGGCGTCGCCATGGCCATCGCCTCGAGCTTGCACGACAAGCCCGTGGCCCCGGGCACCGTGCTCGTCGGCGAGGTCGGCCTGGGCGGCGAGCTGCGCTCGGTGAGCCAGCTCGACCGCCGCCTGGCGGAGGCGGCGCGGCTGGGCTTCACCCGCGGCATCGCCGCGCGCGCCGCCCGCGTGCCCGGCCGGCGGCTGCGGGTCGAGAGCGTGGCCTCGGTGCAGGAGGCACTGGGCGCCGCGCTGAGGAGCTAACGCGCCGTGGATACCTCGCCCGAGCTGCTCGACGCCAAGCTGCGGCTGCTCTACGACCTGAGCGCCGCGCTCGGTTCGGTCGCCGATTTGGACGCGCTGCTGCGACAGACCGTCGAGGCAGCGGCGCGCGTGCTCCACGCCGAGGCGGGCTCGGTCCTGCTGGTCGACGACGAGCGGCGCGAGCTGATGTTCGAGGTGGCGACCGGCCCCGGCGGCCCCCGCCTGGCGCATGTGCACTTTCCCTTGGACGAGGTGAGCATCGCCGGATGGGTCGCTACGAACGCGCGGCCCGTGCGCATCGTCGACGTGCGTGGCGACCCGCGGTGGGCGCAGCGCTTCGACGATGTCACCGGCTTCACGACGCGCTCGATGCTCTGCGTGCCGCTGATCGCGCGTGGCCCTACCGTCGGCGTGATCCAGCTCCTCAACAAGCGCTCCGGCGAGCCGTTCGACGAAGGCGACGAGCGCCTGCTCCTAGCGCTGGCTGGGCCGATGGCCACGGCCATCGAGAACGCGCGCCTCTACCGCGCGCTGGCCGGCGCGTACCTGGACACGCTGCACGCGCTGGCCGCGGCAGTCGAGGAGAAGGACAACTACACGGCCGAGCACATCCAGCGGGTCAGCAGCTTCTCGCTGGGCGTGGCCGGTGTGCTGGGGCTGGAAGGCGCGGACCTCGACGCCGTGCAGTACGGCTCGGTGCTGCACGACGTCGGCAAGATCGGCGTCGACGCGCGTGTCCTGCGCAAGCCCGGCCCGCTGACGCCGAAGGAGTGGACCGAGGTGCGGCGGCACGTCGAGATCGGCGCGCGCCTTGTCCCGCGGGCGACGCTGCTGCAAGGCGCGCGGCTCTGCGTGCGCCACCACCACGAGCGCTTCGACGGCGGCGGCTATCCCGACGGCCTGGCCGCGCAGGGCATCCCCCTCAGCGCGCGCATCGTCGCCGTCGCCGACTCCTACGACGCCATGACCAGCGATCGTAGCTACCGGCGGGGCCTCTCGGTCGCGGAGACGCTGGAGCGGCTGCGCGGCGGCAGCGGCGACCAGTGGGACCCCGAGGTCGTGCGCTGCTTCCTGGCGCTGCACGACGAGCTGTCGCGGGAATAGCGCGTGTCTCAGCCTCACCACCTGGTGGCCGTGCTCCTAGCCGCCGGTGCCGGCCGGCGCTTCGGCGGCGA
>JACQUS010000065.1 GCA_016210125.1 Chloroflexota bacterium
GCCTAAGAGAGATCGGGAGGACCTAACCCCCTGGCCCCTTCCCGGCGCGGGAAGAGGGAGACGCGGCGAGGCGAAGAGGCGAGTGGGGAATCCAGAGGGAGCGGAGCCAACTTTGGGAACTTCGTCGGGGTGGGGGGCGACCTGCGGGCGAGACGATTTTCATCGTCGGTGGCGCCCGCGCAGGCGGGCATAGGGGTTTTCAGAGCAGTGGTCGACGCGCCGTGGCGCACCGGCGGGGATCGAAGGGGGGCCAGAGGGGCGAAGCCTTCTTTGGGAACCATCACGGGGTTGGGGTGGGGTAACCGCGCAGGCGATTTAGTGGGAGACTGATGCTCCTGGCGATCGACACGACGAGCGCGTGGGTGGGCGTCGCGCTGCACGGCCCAGAGGGCCTGGTGGCGGCCAGCAGCGCGCTGGCCGCTATGCGGCACTCGCAGCGGAGCGTGGCCGAGGTCGACCACGTCCTGGCGCGCGCAGGGCTGCGGCCGCCGGACCTCGGCGGCATCGCTGTGGCCCTCGGCCCTGGCAGCTTCACCGGTCTGCGCGTTGGGCTGAGCGTGGCCAAGGGGCTGGGCCTGGCCTTGGGTCGGCCAGTGCTCGGCGTCGGCAGCCTGCTGGCCATGGCCTGGCCGTACCGCGAGTTGGCCGAGGAGCGGGCGCTCGGCGTGCTGCTGGACTTGGGGCGCGGTGAGCTCGCGGCGCAGTGGTATAGTGGGCGGAGCCTGCGGCTCGTGGGCGAGCTCGTAGTAGGCGACCTGGCCCGAGTGGTCGCCAACGCGCCGGTTGGGCCGCTGCTCGTCGTCGCCGCGGCCGGCGCGGCCGCGTCGGCCGACCTGGCCGCGGTGCTGGGATCGCGGGCGGTCTTCACCGCGACGCCGGCGCCGCTGGTGCGCATCGCCGGCCTTGCCGCGCTCGGCTGGGCGCGGCTGGCGCGCGGCGAGGCCGACGACCTGGCGACGCTGCAGCCGCTCTACCCGCAGCGCTCCGGGCAGCCGACAGACCGCGTACGGTGAGGTACCCGGCGTGGCAGTCACGTACGTCGTGCGGCCGATGCGTGTCGAGGACATCCCGCAGGTCCAGGCCATCGAGCGGCACTCCTTTAGCCTGCCGTGGCCGGCCCACGCCTACCGCCGCGAGATTGAGAGCAACCGCCTGGCGCACTACATCGTTCTGGAGCTGCCGGGACACGAGCCGCTGGAGCCGCCGGCCAGCACGTGGCTCGACGGCCTGCGGCGGCTGACGCGGCAGCTCGCCGAAGCGACTCCGGTCCGGGAGCCCGCGCCGATCGGCGGGTACGCCGGCCTATGGCTAATGGTCGACGAGGCGCACATCACCACCATCGCCGTCCATCCGAAGCTGCGCGGCCACGGACTCGGCGAGGTGCTGCTGGTAGCGATGTTTGACATCGCGGAGGCCATCGGCGCTCGCTGGCTGACCCTCGAGGTGCGGGTGACGAACTTCGTCGCCCAGCGCCTCTACCGCAAGTACGGTTTCAGCGAGCAGGGCGTCCGCAAGCGGTACTATAGTGACAATGGCGAGGATGCGCAGATCATGTGGAGCGAGGCACTAGACGACCCGGACTACCACCGCCGGCTCGCCGAGCTGCGCCAGGCGCTCCAGCGACGGCTGGGGTCTGTGGAGCTGCGACCGTTGGCCGGGCGCGACGCCGTGCCGCTCGACCGAGGCGGGTGAGGCCGTGGCCCCTCTGCTGCTGGCGCTGGTCGATGGCAACGCGCTGCTGCACCGCGCGTATCACGCCCTTCCCGAGCTGATGACCACCAAGGGCGAGATGACCAACGCCGTGTACGGCTTCGCGACGATGGTCTTCAAGGCCCTCGACGACCTGAAGGCCGACCACATAGCCGTCTGCTTCGACTTAGCCGCGCCGACATTCCGGCACGAGGCCTTCGCCGCCTATAAGGCCCAGCGCCCCGAGACCGACCAAGGGCTAGTGCCGCAGTTCGCGCGCACCCGAGAGCTGCTGGCGGCGCTGAGCATCCCCATCTTCGAGCTCGAGGGCTACGAGGCTGACGATCTGCTCGGCACGCTCTCGCTCCAGGCGCACGAGCAAGGCATCCCCTGCATCATCGTCACCGGCGACAACGACGCCCTTCAGCTCGTCAGCCCGAGGGTCAGGGTCCTCGTGCCGCGGCGGGGAATCACCGACACCGTGCTCTACGACGAGGAGCAGGTGCGCGAGCGCTTCGGCGTGCCGCCAGGCGGCCTGCCCGATTACAAGGCGCTCGTCGGCGACCCCTCGGATAACCTGCCAGGTGTGCCGGGCGTCGGCGCTAAGACGGCCGGCAAGCTGCTCCAGACCTACGGCAGCGTCGAGGACCTGTACGCACACCTCGACGAGCTGCCGGCGAAGCAGCGCGACACGCTGCGGGCGCACGTCGACCAGGTGCGCGAGACCAAGCGCCTGGCGACGATCGTTCGCGACGCGCCGATCACGCTGGACCTGGACGCCTGCCGCGTCGGGCAATACGACCGCGACCGCGTCGTCGCCCTGCTGCGCGAGCTGGAGTTCCGTACGCTGCTCGACCGCCTGCCGCGGCCGGCCGTGGTGGTCGGCGTGGCCGCGCCCGACGGCCCGGCCGTGCCGGCCGAGCGCGGCGACGGCGAGGTCGGCCGGCTGTCAAGCCAGCTCCCGCTCTTTGCCGAGCGGCGGCCGGAGGAGGGCGCGTCCGAAGGCGCGCTGGGCACGTACGAGCTAGTGGCTACCGCGGAGAAGCTCGACGAGCTGGCCCGCGCCCTGCGTGCCGCTGAGCGCTTCAGCTTCGACACGGAGACGACTGGGCAGGACCCGCTGCGCGACGAGTTGATCGGTATCGCCCTGGCCTGGCGGCCGGGCCACGGCGTCTACGTGCCGGTGCGCCACAGTCCCGCGGCCGCCGACGGCCACGCGCTGATGCCGCTGGAGGCCGTCCGCGCGGCGCTCGGCCCGCTGCTGGCCGACGCGGCGCGGCCCAAGATCGCCCACCACGCCAAGTTCGACATCGAGGCAGTGGCCGGCGTCGGCATGGCGGTCGACGGTGTGGCGTTCGACACCATGCTGGCGGCGCAGCTCCTCGAGTCCACGCAGCGCTCGGCCAATCTGAAGGACCTGGCGTGGTCGGAGCTCGGCCTAGAGATGACGCCCATCAGCGCGCTGATCGGCAGCGGCAAGCAGCAGCGCAGCATGGCCGACGTGGCGCTCGACGCCGTGGCGCAATACGCCGCGGCCGACGCGGACGTCACGCTGCGGCTCGCCGGCGACCTGGAGCCGAAGCTGCACCGCGACGGCCTCGGGCGGCTGTTCGCTGAGATCGAGATGCCGCTCGTGCCGGTCCTGGTGCGCATGGAGACGGTCGGCATCGCGCTGGACGTGGCGCAGCTCCAGCAGCTCTCGGCCGAGCTGCACGCCAAGATCGGCGACCTGGCGCAGGCCATCTACGAGGACGTCGGGCACCGCTTCAACCTGAACAGCACGCAGCAGCTCGCCGATGTGCTCTTCAAAGAGCTGAGCCTGCCGGGTGGCCGGCGGACGAAGACCGGCTATAGCACCGACGCGGCCACGCTGGAGGAGCTGCGCGGCACCCACCCGATCATCGAGAAGCTGCTGGAGCACCGCCAGCTCGTCAAGCTGAAGTCCACCTACGTCGACGCGCTCCCGACGATGCTCAATCCGCGCACGGGCCGGTTGCACACCTCGTTCAGCCAGATCGGCGCGGCCACGGGCCGGCTCAGCTCGTCGAATCCCAACCTCCAGAACATCCCGGTGCGCACTGAGATCGGTCGGCGCATCCGCCGCGCCTTCGTCGCCGGCGGGCCGGACATGCTGCTGCTGGCCGCCGACTACACGCAGGTCGAGCTGCGCCTCTTGGCGCACTTCTCCCGCGATGAGCGCCTGCTCGCCGCCTTCGCCGCCGGCGAGGACGTGCACCGCGCCACGGCCGCCGAGGTCTTCGGCGTGCCGCCGGAGGCGGTGACGTCGGACCAGCGGCGCATCGCCAAGGTAGTGAACTTCGGCATCATCTATGGCGTCAGCGACTTCGGCCTAGCGCAGAACACCGGCCTGCCGCGCGCCGACGCCGCGCGGATCATCAGCCAGTACATGGCGCGCTACGAGGGCGTGCGGCGCTACATCGACGAGACGCTGCGCCAGGCGCGGGCGCGCGGCTACGTGACGACGCTGTTTGGCCGCCGGCGCTACCTGCCGGAGATCGCCGCGCCGGTAGCCACCGTGCGCAACGCCGCCGAGCGCGTGGCCATGAACGCGCCGATCCAAGGTACGGCGGCCGACATCGTCAAGCTGGCGATGATTCGCCTCGATGCCGCGCTGGCCGAGCGCGGGATGCGCTCGCGCATGCTCCTGCAGGTCCACGACGAGCTGCTACTGGAGGTGCCGCACGACGAGCTGGACGTGGCGCGCCACCTGGCACCGGCGATCATGGCCGGCGCCGGCGCCGGCCTGAGTGTGCCGCTGGAGGTCGATGTCGCCGTCGGGCCGAACTGGGACGAGATGAGCTAGGCGTGCCCGAGCTGCCCGAGGTCGAGACGGTCGCCCGCGATCTCGATGCCCGGCTGTGTGGCCGCCGCACGCTGGGCGTGACGGTCCTCTGGCCGCGCACCGTCCAGCGCCCGGCAGCCGACGCCTTCTGCGCCGCGGCGACCGGGCGGACGATCGAGCGCGTCACGCGGCGCGGCAAGTTCGTGGTGATCGCCCTCGACCGGAGCGACCGCCTGCTCGTGCACCTGCGTATGACCGGCCGACTGCTGCTGGAGCCGGCCGACGCGCCGGCCGGGCCGCACACGCGGGTCGTCCTGGCCCTCGATCGCGGCGAGCGCCTGCGCTTCGACGACGCGCGTAAGTTCGGGCGCATGCTGCTGCTCAGCGCAGACGAGTTCGCCACATTGAGCGCCAAGCTCGGCGCTGAGCCGCTGGACGAGGCGCTCGACGCCGCGGCCCTAGCGCGGCGCCTGGGGCGTCGCGCGCGCATCAAGGCGCTGCTGCTCGACCAGCGCTGCCTCGCCGGCGTGGGCA
>JACQUS010000015.1 GCA_016210125.1 Chloroflexota bacterium
CCTGAGCCTGGAGGCGGCCCAATGGCTCGTGAGCCAGGGGATCAGATGGGTCGGCCTCGACATGCCGCCAGGTAAGGACGGCGGCGGCGCCGGCACGCCGTACCCGGGCGGCAGCCGCGACCTGCACCTGACGTTCCTCGGGAACGACATCCCCATTGTCGAGAACCTGACCAACCTCGACCGCCTGCCGCAGAGCGGCTTCACGGTGATCGCCTTCCCGGTGAAGGTCTATCGCGGCGACGGCGCCCCGGCCCGCGTCGTGGCCGTCGTCGGGGAGGAGACGAGGTGAGGCTGTGGCCGTAGCCCACCAGCTCGCCGCCTTCGCCGCCGCACTGCGCTTCGATGCCCTGCCGCCGGCGGTGGTGCACGCCGCCAAGCGCAGCGCGCTCGATTGGCTCGGCGTGGCCGTCGGAGGCGCGCTGCACCCCTCGACTGCCATCCTCTTCGACCTCACGCGCGAGGTCGGCGGGCGCGAGCAGGCGACGTTTCTGGCCCGTCCGGCCAAGGGCAGCGTGCTCGACGTCGCGCTGGTGAACGGCCACGCGACGCACGTGATGGACTACGACGAGACGCACGGCGAGCTGTTTTTCCACCCCAGCAGCGCGGTCCTGCCGGCACTGCTGGCGCTGGGCGAGTGGCAGCACCTGGCTGGCCGGCGGCTGATGGCCGCGCACGTCGCTGCGGTCGAGGTCGGCGTGCGCTTGCTCCGCTGCATGTACCCCTCGCACTACGACCTCGGCTGGCACACGACGGGCACGGTGGGCACGCTCGCCGCCGCCGTAGGCGCCGGCAGCCTTCTGGGACTCGACGCGCAGCAGATGGCCCACGCCTTGGGCATCGCCGCCACCGGAGCGGCCGGCCTGCACGAGAACCGCGGCTCGATGTGCAAGGCGTTCCACGTCGGGCAGGCGGCGTCGACCGGCCTGCGGGCCGCGCTGCTAGCGGCGCGCGGCTTCACCAGCCGGCCGGAGAGCTTCGAGCACCCGCGCGGCGTGCTCAGCCTTTTCGCCCGCGAGCCGCGGCCCGAGCTGGCCGTCGCCGGGCTGGGGACGGACTGGGAGCTGCTGCGCATCGGCTACAAGCCGCACGCTTGCGGCTTCTCGATCACCCCGCTGGTCGACGCCGCGCTGGCGGTGCGTGAACAGGCCGTCTTCGCGCCCGCGGAGGTCGAGCGGGTCGAGATAGCGGCCCATCACGTCGTCGTCGAGATCTGCTCGCTCCCAGCGCCCCAGACGGGACTCCAGGGGCGGGTGAGCGCCGAGCACTGCGTTGCGGTGGCGCTGTCGGACGGCGCTGTCCAGCCGGCGCAGATCACCGACGAGCGCGTCAACGCGGCCGAGGTCGTGGCCTTGCGGCGGCGCGTCGCCATCCGGCATGATCAAAGTCTACGACCGGAGGCGGCGGCTATCGTGGTGACGCTGAAGGACGGACGCTGCCTGGCGAGCCGCATGGAGGCGGCGCTAGGGACGCCGGCGAACCCGGTGAGCGACGCACAGCTCGAAGCCAAGTACCAGGCGCTGGCCGGGCCGGTGCTGTCGCCGGATGTGGCCGGCACGCTCGCCGCGGCGGTGTGGCGGCTCGACGAGCTGGACGACGTCGCGCGCCTGGCGGCGTACTATGGGTGCACGGCGGTTTGACCTGTGCCTCGATCGCTCTGTCGACGCGGCTGGAAGAGCGCGCAGCTCGCGGGCGAGGCTGATCGGCTGGGTGGATCGGAAGACGTTGGCTGCCTTTCGCCTCTCATCACGCCGAGAGGCGACGGCGGCGCGCTAGCTCGACGCTAGCTCGACGCTAGCTCGAGGAGGAGCGCCATGCAAGTGCAGGTACGTCTCGGCGCCGGGCTCGCCCGCGTGGCGGGCACACCGCGGATGATCGTCGAGCTGGCCGATGGGGCGACGGTGGCCGATCTGCTCGGCTGTCTGGAGAGCAGCTATCCGACACTGGCTGCCGGGCTGCCCGCGGCTCTGCCGCTCGTCGCCGGCGCGCACGCAGCGCGCGCGCAGGAGCTGGCGCACGGCGACGAGGTGGCCCTGCTGCTGCCAGCGGCCGGGGGCTAGGAGAGGCCCGCCGGCGCGAGCGAGGTCTCCTCAAGACCGACGGTCGCCCGTCGCTCATAAAGGGTGAGCAGAGGGAATCCAAAGGGGGCGAAGCCCCCTTTGGACATCCCTTCCGGGGTGGGGTGGGCTCACTACGGCGTGCGTCTTCGAGGGCGTGGCATCCGAACGGACACGGCGCACAGGGCTAGGCCTGCTTGGCATCTGGGCGGATTAATCGCGTGGGAGACGGCGCCGAGGAAGGACGCCACTGGCGAAAGGAGGGTCAGGCCATGGCTGTGACGATCCGGACGGCAAGGGAGACCGTGTTCGTCGACACGTTCACCGACGGCGTGC
>JACQUS010000016.1 GCA_016210125.1 Chloroflexota bacterium
GGGCTTCGCGCCACCGGGCGAGGCGCGGCCCGACTGGCAAACTATCGTCGCGCTGGCCAAGGAGCTGGGCCACGAGTGGCGCTACGCTGGCCCGGCCGACGTCCTGCGCGAGCTGGCCGAGGCCGTGCCGCTCTACCGCGGGCTGGTGCCTGAGCGCCTGGGCGACAAGGGCCTCCAGTGGCCGTGGCCGCTCGCTGTCGAGGCGCCGGTGAGAGCAGTATAGGCGGCAGGCGGCGAATTGCTGTCTTGCCCCGCTAGCCACTGGCAAGGGTGGAGGCTCCACACCTCGCCCGGGGTGATCGTAGGCCGGCGTGTAGGGGCGCGGTTGCCGTTCCCAGCTCTGGGTGGATCGACGCGAGGGAGTCCAGAGGGAGCTTCGCTCCCTCTGGGAACCTTTCGCGGGGTGGGGTGGGGCCAGCACCGCAAGCGGGTGCGTTCGTAGGAGAGGCGCATGCTCCTTGAGCTTCTGCTGATCGCCAGCGTCAAGAGCGCCATCGCGCTCTTGGTCGTCATCACCGCGGCGGCCTACACCGTCTGGCTGGAGCGCAAGCTGGTCGGCCGTATGCAGACGCGCATCGGGCCGAACCGTGTCGGCCCGTTCGGCCTGCTCCAGCCGCTGGCCGATGCCATCAAGCTGTTCTTCAAGGAGACCTTCATCCCGCGCGAGGCGGACAAGGCGCTCTTCCTCATCGCGCCGGGCATCTCGCTGGTCGCCGCGCTGCTCACCATCGCCGTCCTGCCGTTCGGCGAGACGGTGACGGTGCTCGGTCGCGAGATCATGCTGTCGATCACCGACCTGAACATCGGCGTGCTCTACATCCTGGCCGTCAGCTCGCTCGGCGTGTACGGCATCGTGCTGGCCGGTTGGTCGTCGAACAACAAGTACTCGCTGCTCGGCGGGCTGCGCTCCTCGGCACAGATGATCTCCTACGAGCTGGCGCTGGGGCTCTCGCTGGTCGGCGTGCTGATGCTGGCCGGCTCGGCCAGCCTGCGCGAGATCGCCAGCGCGCAGCAGGCCGTGCCGTTCGTCGTGCTCCAGCCGCTGGCCTTCGTGATCTACCTGATCGCCGCGTTTGCCGAGACGAACCGTGCGCCCTTCGACCTGCCCGAGGCCGAGACCGAGCTGGTCGCCGGCTACCACACCGAGTACAGCGGCATGCGCTTCGCCACGTTCTTTCTGGCCGAGTATGCGAACCTCATCACCGTGGCGATTCTCGCCAGCGTCCTCTTCCTGGGTGGCTGGCATCTGCCCGTCGTGGGCGTGGTGGGCAGCGGCTGGCTTGCCGTGGTGCTGGGCGTGCTCTGGCTCCTGCTCAAGGTGCTCGTGCTGCTCTTCTGCTTCATTTGGGTGCGGGCGACGTTGCCGCGCATCCGCTACGACCGGCTCATGCAGTTGGGCTGGAAGGGGCTGCTGCCGCTGGGGCTGCTCAACATCTTCGCCACCGGGCTGGGTGTCGAGCTGCTGGCACGCGGCTGGCCCGCGCCGCTGCTCGTCGCGGCGAACGTCGCCCTGACGTTGGCAGCGCTGGAGCTGCTGTTCCGCCTGGCCAGGCCGCTCGCGGCGCCTGCTGCGGCCGGCGCGCGCGCGGCGGCCGGCGCCGCGGCGCGGGGCGGCGAGTAAGCCGGGGCCGAACGCCGACGGATTCACGGAGCGACACTTTGGCGCCTTGGCGAAGTGTGCTACACTAGCAGCGCCTGGGGGCCGGTGTACTGCGCCACGCTCCGGCTCAGCGAACGCCGAGCGCCGTGACCGAGCGCGAGGGAGCGTGACCGTGCCGAGCGCGCTGATCGAAGAGGTGGAGGCCCTGGCCAAGGGACTGGGCACCACGTTCAAGCAGCTCTTCCGGCCTCCGGTGACCGAGCAGTACCCCGAGTACAAGCGGCCGGTCTACCCGCGCTTCCGCGGGCGGCACATCCTGCGGCGCTACGAGAACGGGCTCGAGCGCTGCGTCGGCTGCTCGCTCTGCGCCGCCATCTGCCCGGCGCGGGCGATCTACGTCGAGGCGGCCGAGAACACCGAGGCGGACCGGCGCTCGCCCGGCGAGCGCTATGCCGAGCGCTATGAGATCAACATGATCCGCTGCATCTACTGCGGCATGTGCGAGGAAGCATGCCCCACCGAGGCGATCGTCCTTCGCCACGAGTATGAGTTCTCCGCGCCGGTGCGGGAGGACTTCATCTACACGAAGGAGCGGCTGCTGGAGCCTCTGCCGTCGTAATGGAAGCTGCGCTTTTCTGGCCGCTAGCGCTGGTAGCCATCGTCGCCGCGGTGGCCGTCATAGCGGCCCGCAACGCGGTCTACAGCGCTCTATTCATGGTTGTGGTGCTCTTCTGCCTCGCCCTGCTCTACCTGTCGCTCGGCGCGGAGTTCCTGGCCGCGGTGCAGATCATCATCTACGCCGGGGCGATCATGGTGCTCTTCCTGTTCGTCATCACGCTGCTCAATCCGCAGGCGCTGCCGGAGCAGGAGCACCTGCCCGGACAGCGCTGGCTCGGTCTTCCGCTGCTGGGGCTGCTCGTGCTGGCGCTAGTCGCCGTCGTGGCCAGCGCTGCCTGGCGGCCCTTGCCGCCGAGCACCCTGCCGGCGAACAACATCGTCGCCGTCGGCCAGGCCATCTTTCGCAGCTACCTCTTCCCATTCGAGATCACCTCGCTCCTGCTGCTCGTGGCGATCGTCGGCGCGGTCGTCCTCGCGCAGCGGCGCGCCTAAGGTACACGCGATGCCGCTCGAGGCCTACATCGCGCTGAGCGCCGTGCTCTTCGCCACCGGTGCGGCCGGCGTCCTGCTGCGGCGCAACCCGCTGGTCATGTTTATGGCCGTCGAGCTGATGCTCAACGCCGCCAACCTGGCCTTCACCGCCTTCGCGCGGGCGCGCAACGCGCTCGACGGCCAAATCTTCGCCTTGTTCGTCGTCGCCGTCGCCGCGGCCGAGGTCGTCGTCGGGCTTGCGATCATCGTCGCCATCTTCCGCCGCCGCGCCTCGATCGACGTGGACGAGATCAGCACGCTGAGGGGCTAGGCGATGGAGCGAACGGCCCCGGACTACGCCGCGCTGGTCCTGCTGCTGCCAGCGCTGGGCTTCCTGGCCAGCGCGCTGCTCGGGCGCTGGCTGCCGCGGGCCGTGGTGGCGCTCGTGGCCTGCGGCGCGATCGGCGTGGCCTTCGTGGCCGGCCTGAGCGTCACGATGCAAATGGCAGCGCTGCCGGCGGCCGAGCGCGCGCAGCGGCTCGTACTGTGGCCGTGGATCTTCGCCGGCGACTTTCGTGTCAGCCTCGGCTTCCTGCTCGACCCGCTCTCGCTGTTCATGGTGCTGGTCGTGACCGGCGTGGGCTTCCTCATCCACGTCTACGCCGTCGGCTATATGCACGGCGACCCCGGCTTCGGCCGCTTCTTCGCCTATATGAACCTCTTCGTGCTGGCCATGCTCGTCCTCGTGCTGGCCGACAACGTGCTCTTGCTGATGGTCGGCTGGGGCGGCGTCGGCCTCTGCTCGTACCTGCTCATCGCCTTCTGGTTCGAGCGCCCCGAGGCCGCCGACGCCGGCCTCAAGGCCTTCGTCGTCAACGCCATCGGCGACGTCGGCCTGATGCTGGCGGCGCTGCTGCTCTACGGGCGCATCGGCGCGCTCGACTACGCTACCGTGCTGTCCCAGGCGCCCCAGGCCCTCGACCAGCGAGCGGCGACGCTGGTGGCGCTCTTCCTGCTCGTCGCCGCAGTGGCCAAGTCGGCGCAGCTCCCCCTGCACGTCTGGCTGCCGGATGCGATGGCCGGCCCTACGCCGGTCAGCGCGCTCATCCATGCGGCGACCATGGTCACGGCCGGCGTCTATCTGATCGTCCGCCTGCACCCGCTGTTCGTGCTCGCGCCCGAGGTGCTGGCGCTCGCGGCGACGCTCGGCGCGCTGACGGCGTTCTTCGCTGCGACGCTCGGCCTGGTGCAGACGAACATCAAGCGCGTCATGGCGTACTCGACCGTCAGCCAGCTCGGCTATATGTTCCTGGCAGTTGGCCTGGCGAGCTTCAGCGCCGGCATGTTCCACCTCATGACCCACGCCTTCTACAAGGCGCTGCTCTTCCTCGCCGGCGGAGCCGTCATCCACGCCCTTGGCGGCGAGGAGGACCTGCGCAAGATGGGCGGGCTGCGGCAGCGCCTGCCGGTGACCTACTGGTCGTTCCTGGTGGGGACCATCGCCCTGAGCGGCGTGCTGCCGTTCTCCGGCTTCTTCAGCAAGGAGGAGATCCTGTCCGCGGCGCTGGCCGGCCCGCGCGCCAACCCGCTGCTGGGTCTGCTGGCCCTGGCGACGGCCGGCGTCACCGCGGCCTACATCTTCCGTGCGCTGCTCATGGCCTTCCATCGCCCGCCGGATGAGCCGGAGCACGCGCGCCATGCGCACGAGGCCCCGCCGGTGATGGCCCTGCCGACGCTGGCCCTGGTGGCGCTGGCGGCGCTCGGCGGGCTCGTTCAGGTACCGGGCGTGAGCCACGCCGTCGAGGGTTGGCTGGAGCCGGTCTTCGCCAAGGCACACGCCGACGTCGTGCCGCCGTTCTCGCCGTGGGTGACTGCGCTGTCGTGGCTAGTAGCCCTGGCCGGCCTGGCCGTGGCCTGGCGCGTGTACGCGCCGCCGGCCAAAGAGGCGCCGCGCGTGCCCAGCGGGCTTTACCGCCTGCTAGCGAACGGCTACTACGTCGAAGCGCTGTACAGCGCCGTCTTCGTCCGGCCGTTTCGCGCCCTGGCGCGCGGCCTCGGCGAGCGGGTCGACCGCGGCGTCGTCGACGCGACGCTCGACGGCATCGGCCAGCGGCTGGCCGACCTGAGCCGCGGCCTGCGCTGGGTGCAGAGCGGCTACGCACGGAGCTACGCGCTGGCCATGCTGCTCGGCACGGTGGTGCTGCTGTGGTACCTGCTGTGGAAGTAGATCGGCGTCGCCTGGGACGCGACGGCGTTTTGAAGGAGACCGGCCTCAAGCCGGACGGATTCCGGGGGCTCTTATGAGGCATTACACGGTGGTGCTCATCCCCGACCCCGAGGAGGGCGGCTACGCCGTCCACGTGCCGGCGCTGCCGGGTTGCCACACACAGGGCGAGACGATCGAAGAGGCGCTAGCAAACGCAAAGGAGGCTATTGCCCTCTATCTAGAGGAGCTCGATGAAAGCGGGGAGCCCGTCCCCGAGGAAGCGACTCCGGCGATGCTAGCGGTGGTAGCGGTGTGAGGCGATGCTTAGCATCCTGATCGGCCTGCCCATCCTTGCGGCACTGCCGCTGCCGTTCGTGCCACGGCAGCA
>JACQUS010000007.1 GCA_016210125.1 Chloroflexota bacterium
CTCGTGGCCGAAGCTGGGACGCCCCGGTTCCGTGCGAACAGCGAGACGGTGGCTATTGTCTCAGCGGCAGTGAACGCGCCCGCAAGCCAATTCGTCGTGCTCTCAGCGGTGAACGGGTCAGTCGAAGGCATCTCATTTGGCACCATCGCGGTTCGCGTGGCTGATCCCGCAGGCTCAGTCAGCCGTGTAGTCGCTGTCCACACGGTAGGCGCCAACAGCACGGGCCCCTATCTTCCCACTTATGACTGGGCGTCGGGATCAGAGGAGCCTCCGTCATCCGCACCGTCCGAGAATCCTCAGGTGAAATACCACCTAGAGGTCGTGAGCCCGGCAGGACTCGTCGTTCTCGGGGTCGGAGAGGACGAGAAACCTGGCACCCAAAGCCCCCACTACCCTATCATTCAAAGGCTCGTGGCTGAGAGGAAGGCCGCCACCCTTCTCCACGAGCCTGCCGCTGGCAACGGCTTCAGGCCCCACGTTATGGCGGTGGTGCCGCTGGCCTCGTCTGACTTCTACCTCATCCTGGAGCAGCCGGTAGACGTAGCTCTGGCGCTGCCTATGCAGATGCAGCAGGGGCTGATGCTGCTGACGAGTCTGGGCTTCCTGGCTTCGCTCCTTGTCGCCTGGGTGACCACGAGACACGTGGTCAAGCCCACGGAGCAACTGACGGCCGCTGCTCAGCGTATGGCCCAGGGCGATCTGGAAACCCCGATCAACATCAGCGCGCACGACGAGGTAGGCCGGCTGGCTGAAAGCCTGGACACCATGCGGCAGAAACTGCTGGCCGCGTACTACCAACTTGAGAACGCCAACAAAGAGTTGGAATCACAAGTCGAAGAACGTACGTCCCGTCTTGGGGAACTGCTGAGGAAGATCATCTCCGCTCAAGAGGACGAACGGTACCGGCTGGCCCGCGAACTCCACGACGAAACGGCCCAGACCCTTGGAGCACTGTCGATCTCTTTGGATCGCGCGCGGGATACTCTTGAAAGCTCTCGTCCGCACGCCATGGAGCAGATCTTGGAGGCCAAAGCGATAGCCACTCGCCTGCTGGAGGAAACACGACGGCTCATGTTGGACCTTCGCCCCTTGGTTCTGGACGATTTGGGTCTCGGACCCGCTATTCGCTGGTACGCGGAGACCCACTTAGAAGAACAAGGCGTGGCGGCTACGGTTGAGGTGGATCAGCCGGCGACTCGGCTGCCCAAGCACGTTGAGATCTCGCTCTTTCGCGTTATTCAAGAGGCTGTGAACAATATCGCAAAGCATGCGCAGGCAAGGCAGGCCCACGTTCGCCTCGCCTTCCGAGGCTCCGTTGCAACCGCAGTCATCGCTGACGACGGCAAGGGCTTTGACGCGGACCGGGTGCTGGGGTCGGGTGCACCGGTCGAGAGCGTCGGACTGCTGGGGATGCTAGAGCGCGTGCGGCTCCTCAACGGCCATATCCGCATTCGCTCGCGGGAAGGCACGGGCACTGAGGTTGCTGTCGAGATCCCCATTGCGGAGGAATCCGCCTAAATGCCGAAGATACGTATTCTGGTGGCCGATGACCATACGCTCATCCGACGGGGTATCGTTGGCCTCATCAATGCCCAGCCGGACATGGAGGTCGTTGGAGAGGCCGGCACCGGGCAGGAAGCGATGCAGGAAACGAGGAGGGCGTCGCCAGGCGTCGTCCTCATGGACATCGGCATGCCCGATATCGACGGCCTGGCGGCCACGCGAGATATCAGGAAGCAGTTTCCGCAGGTGCAGGTTTTGATGCTGACGATGCACGACCGAGAGGACTACCTGTTTCGGGCACTGCGGGCCGGAGCGGCCGGTTATATCCTCAAGGGCGCTGATGTTCAGGATCTGCTGTCCGCGATACGAAGCGTGCACCAAGGAGATGTCTACCTCTACCCTACAGTCACGAAGAAGCTATTGGCCGACTACCTCGGCCGCGTCGAGAGTCAAGCAGGCTACGACAACTTGACAGAGCGCGAGCGTGAGGTGCTGCGGTTGATCGCTCAGGGCAAGACGACCACAGAGATCGCCCAGATTCTCAGCCTCAGCCCGCACACGGTGCAGACCCATCGGGACCACATTATGGAAAAGCTGAACCTACACCGCAAAGCGGAACTCATCAAGTACGCGATCAGGAAGGGTCTCGTCGACGCCGATCCGTGATCACGCTCCAAGTCGCCCGTACCCCAAACGCCCTATCAGAAGATAGGGCGTTTGTCTTTCCCCGATCAGGCAGCGCTGGGATGCCCCTCTCCAGTCCGTCTCGCTATGGTCCAGTGGTGAAGACGCGCTTCGCACTCGCCAGGTCAGCACCTGCCCACGTGCGGCAGCTTGCGGGGGATGGTCATGGCTGCGCGATCAACACGCGTCCTGGTTGCCGTGCGCTCCCCAGCCCTGCTAAACGCCTTGCGGTGGGTGCTGCAGGCCGAGCGGGGGTTTGAGCTGGTGGCGGAGGCTACCGATTGCGGCGCGGCGGTCACCGCGCTGCTGCGAGACGCGCCCGACGTCGCCGTGCTCGACCTACGGTTGCCACAGCACAATGGCCTGCTCACGACGAAGCTCATGAAGTCTCTGCGGCCGAGCACACAAGTCGTCATCTTGAGTGACGATGACCACGAGGAATACCAGCGCGCAGTGCGCGAGGCGGGGGCCAGCGCGTGCGTCGCGAAGGCGAGCTTGTCGGATTCACTGGCGCCAACGATCAGGCTGGTTGATGCTCAGGAGAGGACGACGTGACCAGAAGGATGGAGGTTCCTATGAGCGGTATGAACGGCACGACGCGCTGCCCTGCTGTCGTCGGCTTCTTGGCGGCGGCGATCGCTTTGAGCGGGTGTGTGGCCGTCGGCCAAGCCGCAGGAGGCGGCGGCACAGGGGAACCCGCTGTCGCGCGTGCGGACAATAGCCAGCGCACCACGATAGACTCGGCTCTGCGCGAGCCAGCCGCTCCAGGCCCCATCGTCAACCAAGCCGCGGGAGAGGGCGGCACAGGCGAAGCTCCTGCGGCTCGTGCGGACGCCGACCAGTTCAACACGGCCGCGCCCGCCCTGGGCGGGCCGGCGGCCGCAGGGCCCATCGACCAGCCATCGCGCAGTGAGAGCGGTGCGCCGGAACCGGCGGCTGAGGCGACCGTTCCGTCCGTTATCGAGATCCGCTTGGCCGAGTTTCGTTTCGCGCCAGAAGTCATCCGCGTGAAGGCCGGGCAACAGGTGCGGCTCGAGTTCGTCAACGAAGGCAAGATCCCACACGAGTTCGTGGCCGGTAGGAAGGCAGAGCTGCGCGAAGGAACGGTCGAGCGCTACAAGACAGATCTTTTCGCGGGACTTCCGGTCGCGCACACCGTGGACAAGGGCAAAGTCGAGAAAGCGGCCGGCGGTCCGATGGCGCTGGAGATCAAGAGCGGCGGCCGGGCCACGCTCGCCTTCACGCTACCGGCCGATCGAGCGGGCACATGGGAGGTCGGTTGCTTCTTGCCGGGCCACTATGACGCAGGGATGAAAGGCAGCCTCGTGATCGAGTGAGGGCAAACTGCCAGTGAGTAACGCCGCACTGTCCGGTCGCGCGCCGCGACACCGGGCGTCGTAGGAACAGAATCTCAACCAGAATCTCAACCAGATTCTCAACCCGTGGGAGGCGAAAGGGGGTGGGCGGCAGGCACACGTGTGGAGGACGGCTGCCCGCGAAGCCGTGCAGCAAGGCATCCTGCTACCAACGAAAGGAGGACTTACCATGCGCTCTAGCGTGAGGCGCAGCGGAGCGTTGGCACTCGCTCTGCTGGCAGTGGCATCTCTAACAGCGGCCATGGGGAGCGTGGCGCTCGCCCAGGCGCCTGTCCGCGAGATCAAAGTCGAGGGTGGCGACTACTACTTCAAGCCGAAGGACATCACGGTCGCTGCCGGTGAGCGCGTGCGGATCGTCTTCACCAACGTCGGCCCGATCGCCCACGAGCTGGAGATCTCGCGGCTCGGCGCGAAAGACGTTAAGTGGAGCGTAGCGGCGGGAGTGAGCGTCCCCGCCGACGAGAAGAAGGACGTAGACGAGCACGCAGCCCGCGGCACACCCGAGGTTTGGCTGCCACGGCGAAGCAGTGGCACCGTCGAGTTTACACCCGTCAACCCGGGTACGTACAAGCTCGAGTGCGGCATCGAAGGCCACGAAGAGGCCGGGATGGTTGGCACCTTCACCGTGCTCGCCGCCGGCCAGCAGCCTACGCAGCTTCCGCGTGCCGGTGGCCTACCGCTGGCACCACTCGCAGCCGGCGCCGCGGGCCTCGGCATGGTCCTGGCCCTCGGCGGCCTTGCCCTGCTTCGGCGGCGATAAGGGCACAATCCGTGGGTGCCGGACGGGCCGGCGCCCACGGCACCACGAGCCTGCATCCCTCATACGCTCGCTCGCTGGTCACGACACAACGCGGCCCGCCCCGCCGCAGACGAGGTGCGCAGCAGGCTACGCGAGCGAGCGCGACTGCCCGCCGTCGACGTTCCAGCACGAAGCCGTGACGTGGCTGGCGCGGTCGGAGCAGAGGAAGGCGACGACGCTCGCCACCTCCTCGGGGCCACCGAACTGACCGCGGGCGATCTCCCAGTCGACTAAGCGCGCCATCCCTTTAGGGTCGGCCTGCACGCGGCGCTCCCACGACCCGCCGGGGAACAGGACCGAGCCCGGGGCGACGCTGTTCACGCGCACGCCGGAGCGCGCCAACTCGCGGCCCATGCTCTTCGCCAGGCTGATGACCGCCGCCTTGGCGGCGTTGTATGGGCTGGCCCCGCCGGCCTCGCGCCCGTAGATCGAGGCGATAAAGACCATCGCCCCGCTGCCCTGCTGCACCATGACCGGCGCAGCCCGCCGCGCGCAGCGCAGGGTGGAGAAGAAGTTCAGCTCGAAGCTCGCGCGCCACTCTTCTTCGGCGAGATCGAGGAAAGCGTCACGCGAGCCCTTGCCGACGTTGGCCACCAGGACGTCCAGGCGGCCCCAGCGCGCCAGCGTGGCGTCGAAGAGCCGATCGATGTCCTCGGCAGCCATCATGTCCGCCACGACCGGCAGCACGGCCTCAGCGCCCGCGGCGCGGTAGGCCGCCGCGGCCTCCTCGAGGCCGGGCGCGCCGCGCGCGCAGACGGCCAGGCGGCAGCCCTCGCGCGCTAGCGCCAGGGCAATGGCGCGGCCGATGCCGCGGCTTGCGCCGGTCACTATGGCAACGCGCCCCTTCAATCCCAAGTCCATCGGCGATGACCTACTCGCCGGCGCGTGGCGGGCTACCGGCGGCGACGCGTGCTTCGACAACCCGCTGGTACAGCGGCTCGATGGCGTCCTTTAGAACCCGCGATGCTCCCAGTAGCTCGATCCCGATCGGATCGCCCTCCCCGTTCATGTCCACGTTGATATCCGGATACAGCTCGGCGCTGTGGTCCAGCTCCCCCGGCACGGCAATATACAGCACATCGCCACCTGGGTCGTAGCGCACGATCAGGCTCATCTCCGTAGCCATCTCCCCGAGGCCAGCCGGCGTTGGAGCTGACCCCGTTTCAGCACGAGGACCGTGATCAGCAGCACGTCGTCCTTATCCTCAATGTACACTATGGCCAGGTCGCGCTCCTTTCCCAGATGCACGACACGCTTGACGGCGATGAATCGCCCGGTGACGGCGTCGCGAACGTGGAGATCCGCACCGACGTAAACGCGCCGAGCGAGCTCCCACCGGATCTTGCGTTCGGCCAGCCGCTGCTCAAAGTGAACGATCCATCGTACGTGCGGGTCGGCCACCACGCTCACCAGGCTCGGCGAAGGAGCAGCCCGCACCAGCCGCCAGGGCTACGCTCAACACCGCTCGCCACGTCGTGCCTGCCCTACACGTCGGCCAGCCGGTACAGCTCCCCCGCCGCCTGGGCGCTGATCACGCCGTTGCGCAGGTCGGCGCGCACGAGGGCCGGGTCGCGCTGCCGCGGGTCGCCGTATCCAGCGCCGCCGGCGTAGCGCAGCGCGATGACGTCGCCGGGCCGGAGCATCGTGCGCGCCTTGCGCGGCAGCTCAGACGATCGGTTGAGAAGCTGCACCTCGACCGGCGCGCCCGACAGACCGCCGAGCAGGCCACGCGGGGGGTGCTTACCGCGGTCGGAGAGCACCGAGAGGACGATAGGCTGCGCGCTGGCCACCTCGACGACGATCTCCTGTCCGTAGCCGCCGCGCCATCGCCCGGCGCCGCCGGAGTCGGGTCGCACCTGCTTCGCCCAGACCACCAGCGGCGCCAGGCTCTCCATGACCTCGATCGAGGCACAGGTGCTATTCGTCGGGAAGGGTGTGCACGGCAGGCCGTCCATCGTCGGCCGCGCGCCCATGCCCCCGTTGGCGAAAAGGATGAACTGGAAGCGCTCGCCGTCGCGCCCGATGCCACTGTAGACGGTGCGAAACGTCGGCGCGCTGCCGCAGTCGGCGATGACGCGGTCGGGGATGGCCTGCGCCAGCGCGCCGAAAATGGCGGCGCTGAGCACGTGGCCGACGAGCTGGCGGGCGTTGCACGGCGCCGGGAAGCGCGGATTCAGCAGGCAGCCCTCGGGTGCGCGGACGTGTATGGGCCGGTACGAGCCCTCGTTCTTCGGGCTCTCTGGATCGAGCGCGCACTTGATCGGGTATGTGCTGTAGGCCCAGGTGTAGTTCATGACGCTATTGATACCGCGGTCGACCTGCGGCGACGTCCCGGCGTAGTCGATGGTCAGCTCGTCGCCTTGCACCGTCACGGCGCAGACGATGCGCAGTGGCTCCTCGTAGCCGTCCATCTCCACACTCGCGCGGTATGTGCCCTGCGGCACGGTGCCGATGGCCTCGCGCATCGCCGCCTCAGCGCGCGCCTGGAGGACCGCGCCGAGCGGGCCAAGGTCGTCCATCCCCTGGTCTTCGAGCATCTCACGCAGCCGCTCGGCCATGACCTCGCCGGCGGCCACCTGGGCGTGCAGGTCGCCCAGCGCCTGGTCGGGCATGCGCGAGTTCACGCGGAATAGCGCGACGAATTCCTCATTGAGCGCACCGGCCTTGTAGAGCTTCATCGGCGGGATGCCGAGCCCCTCCTCGAAGACCTCGCGGCAGTCGGCCGACCACAGCGCGCCGCCCACGTCGGGTGAATGGGCGATGCTGCCGGCGAAGCCGATGAGCCGCCCGCGATGGAACACCGGCGCGGCCATAGTGATGTCGGGGCGGTGGCCGGTGGCCAGCCATGGATCGTTGGTGATGACCACGTCGCCCGGCTGCCAGGTCTCGAGCGGGAAGCGTCGCAGGAAATGCTTGAGCGTCCGCGCCAGGCAGCCGACGAACGACGGGATGCTGCCGCGATTCTCGGCCAGCGAGTCGCCGCGCGGATCGAGCAGGACGCAAGCGTAGTCGTTCGACTCGCGGACGATCGTCGAGAACGAGGTGCGCACCAGCGTGGCCGCGGCCTCGTCGGCGATGGCGATCAGCCGGCTCCACAGGATCTCCAACGTGACCGGATCGTAGGCTACCGATACCGCCATGCGTGCTCCTCCGCGCGAAAGCTGCCAGCCTAGCCGCCCCATCGCATCCCCGAAACGGCTCCCAGAAGTCGCCTGGGGCGACCTCTGGACTCTCCGTCTCATCGCCTGCGGTGCGCCGCGGCGCGTCGACCAGCGGTCCGCCGTGCGCGGCGCACGGCTCGCCACCGCGATCCGTCTTCGTTCGCCCCGGCCGGCCTGTCGCTCGTTCACGTCTCCGCGTTCGCGCAGCGCACCCGCCCGCCGTAGTCGCTCCCCGTGCGGGCCGGCCCGGCGCCGGCGCCCTTTACCGTGCGGGCGACCGGCCACGCCGCGCGCTCGCCTATTGCCGCGAACGCCGCCAGCCGGCCCGCTCGGCCTCCTCGGCGCTGCGGAACCAGCGCTCGCCGCGCGCCGGGTCGATGTCGGTCTGGTCGTAGAAGCGCATGCCGGGCAGATGGTAGATGCGCTCGCCGCGCTCGCCGACGTTGCCCTTCACCGCGCACTCCGGGCCTGGCGGCGTGCGGCTCCGCTGCGCCGCGCGGCATGGATCGTCCGCGTCGGGCGTCGCGGTGGCCGGGCCGCTCGCGCGCCCCTGCCGCTGCGCGGGCGTGGGCGTCCGCGCCGGCCGAGGCGTCGCCGTGGCCGAGGCGCGCTCCGTCCGGCCACTCGGCGTCGCCGTACGCGCTGCGGCTGGCCCGGCGGGCGGCGTCGGTGTCCGCGCGGCCGAACGACGCGGCGTCGGCGACCGCACGACGGCCGTCGGCTCGGCCGGCGGGACGTAGACCGTCGGCGGGGCCGGCTCGCGACAGGCGAGCGCTGCACTCGCCAGTCCCACCGCGAGCATGGCCGTCGCGCCAGTCCATGCCGTCCGGCGCGGGCGCCCTAAACCCCACCAGAGGAGGCACGGCCCCACTCTCGCCTCCGCTGACAATAGCCTTAGCCTTATGCTGAGGCTGGGGCGGCCTCGCCCCATTCTAGGATTGGTTCCAGAGGCCGCCTGAGGCGGCCTCTGGACCCCCCGCTCTCATCCGTTGCGCCACCCCGCCGGGGGTATTGCCTAGCCGCGGTAGACAACCGGTGCCAGCGTCTCCTTGTCGATGATGACGTCGATGACGGCCGGCTTGCCGCTATCGAGCGCGCGCCGCAGCGCCGGCTCTAGCTCGCCCGGCTGCGTGACCTGCTCACCGTAGCCGCCGAACACCCGCGCCAGCGCGCCGAAGTCCGGATTCTGGTAGTCCACGCCGAAGATGCGCCCACCGTACAGCTCGATCTGCCAGCCGCGCTCGTTGCCCAGGCCCTGATCGTTGAACACGACGCACACGACCGGGATATTCTCGCGCACGGCCGTCTCAAGCTCGCCGATGTTGCACATCATGCCCATGTCGCCCTCGACGCACATCACCGGGCGGTCGGGTCGCGCCAGCTTCGCCCCCATACCCATCGGCAGGCCCGCGCCGACGGAGCCCCAGTCGTCGGTGTACATGTACGTCCGCGGCTCGTAGGCTTCCCAGTGCACGCGCATGTGCTTGCTCGCGTTGCCGCCGTCGAGGACGAATATGCCGTTGCGCGGGACGACTTTGCGAATGGCGTGCGCGACGAACGGCGGCGAGATGGGCTCGACGTCGGCGCGCACCTGAGCCCGGCGTTCGGCCTCCCACTCCGCGCGCAGCTTGGCGACGTCGACCCAGGCCCATCTGCGCCCGGAGCGCTCGACGCGCTGCGCTAGCCCGGCGACGAAGCTCGCCGTCGACCCGGTGACTGCCGCGCTGACCGGATACACGACGCCGATGTGATCGGGCACCGGGCAGTGGTGGACGATCTTCGCCGTTGAGCTGATGATGCCGTACTTGAACGTCGTCGAGAACACGTCGATGCGCGCGCCCACGGCGACGATGAGATCCGCCCGCGGCACCGTGCGGTTCGCGCTACTGAAACCGTTGCGGCCCAGCGTGCCCAGCGCAAGCGGGTGCGTCGTGGGGAAGGCATCGGCCGTCGGTTGAAGGGACGCCACCGGAATGCCACTGTGCTCGGCCAGCTTCGCCACGGCCTCGATGAGGTCCTCACGCAACACGCCGCCACCGATCAGGAAGACCGGCCGCTCGGCTTCGGACAGCACCGCCATCGCGCGGTCGAGCTGGGCCGGGCTACAGTCAGGCTCCGTCAGGGTGCGGTAGGCCGCCGGCGCGATGGGCTCGCTCTCGGTCTCGCCGAGCCAGACGTCGCGCGACGCATCCAGGTGCGCCGGGCCGACCGGCTCCGTGAGGGCGACGCGGAAGGCCTTGCGCGCGGCCTCCTGCACCTTAGTGGCCGAAGGGATGGAATAGGCCCACTTCGTGATCGGCCGGAAAAAGCTGACCTGGTCCATCTCCTGGCTGGCGTCGCGCTCCCGCACCCAGTCTTCTTGCGTGCCAGTCACGCTGATCATGGGCACGAAGCCGCGGAAGGCCGCGGCGATGCCCGTCGCCAGGTTGGTGACGCCAGGCCCTTCGGTCGCGGTCACGGTCGCCGGGCGGCCCGTGGCCCGGGCGAAGCCGTAGGCCATGAAGGCTGCCCCCTGCTCGTGGCGCGTCAGCACGAAGCGAATCCGCGGCGTCTCGCGCAGCACGTCCATGATGGGCAGGTTCTGCGTGCCCGGAATGCCGAAGACGTGATCAACCCCCTCCCGCAGGAGGCAATCTACCAGCGCCCGTGCTCCCGTTACCTTCGCCACTGCTCTCCCCCCGCAACGATGTAAGCCAGATTCGGGCGCATGTTGGGCCGGGCCGTTTGGCGTGTCAAGCAGCAGCTCCCCACCCTCCTTGCCTGCGGCCTTCGGCACTATCGGTGACCTGGGCGAACCTCGCCTCAGCACGCGCGCTGGAAATGCGGCACGATGTCGCTGGCAAAGCGCTCGAGTTGCTCGAGGTCGTAGCCGAGGGGCCCCAGAACGAGGTACTCGAAGCCGGCGCGCTCCAGGTCCGCGATGCGCTCGACGATCTCCCGCGTCGTGCCGAGGAAGTATGAGCGCTGGAGGTGCTCGAACGAGCGATGCGTGCCCATAGCGCGCTCGAAGTATGGACGCTGTAGGCGCAGCGCCTCCTCGCGGTCGTTCGCGTCCACCAGGTGCACCCAGTTACCGTGTCCGTAGCGCAGCGTCCCAGGGTCGCGGCCGTGCGCCTGCAGGTATGCCCGGATCGCGGCAAGGTCGCCCTTGACCATCTCCTGGCTGCCCGCGCCGCGCCCCATCCAGCCCTCAGCGCTGGCGATGCGCCGCAACACCGCCGGCGCCATGTATGGCTTGTCGGGCGAGAGCGAGGTCTTGATCTTCGCCCCGCCGGCGACCCACAGCTCGGGGAAGCGGGGCAGGAGAGGCTCGATGGTAACGTCCTCGAAGCCATAATAGCGTCCGGCGAAGCTCACGTGGCGCTCGGTGAGCAGGCGCCGTAACGCGGCGAGCATCTCGTCCGTGCGCTGACCGCGCTCGCCCAGCCGCAAGCCGAGCGACGCGAACTCATGCTCGTCCCAGCCCGGACCGACGCCGAGCACGAGGCGGCCGCCAGACAAGTAGTAGAGCGTCTGAAGTTGGCGCGCCAGGGTGACCGGATGGTAGTAGGGCAGCACGAGAATGCCCGTCGCCAGGCGGATGCGGCTGGTCACGCTCGCCGCGTGCGCCAGGCAGAGCAGGGGCGACATCCACACGGCGCCGTAGAGCCCGGGCGCGACGAGGAAATGCTCGACGACCCAGAGGGCGTCGAAACCGAGATCTTCGGCTTTGCGAGCAAACTCCTTCACCCTCGCTGCCTGCTCGAAGGTGAGGTCCGGCCACGCATAGGTCGGGAGCCTGACGCCAAACTGCATCGCTCACCTCAAGCATTGAGCCACGAGGCCCAATGCCGCAGCCGCACCACACGGCGCCGGTCAATCTGAGCGACCGAGGGAGGGAAGCGTCCGCCCTCAGAGGAACGGGCTAGAGTCCAACGCCTAGGGATTCTTCGTCGCTGCTCTCCTCGGCACGACAGGCTGTGGCTCTAACACTACCGCGTGGCCTCGGGTGGGACGAGCCGGTCCGGTACCTCAGGCCCAGCACGTGTGGCCGTCACGCCCCCTCCTCCGGCCAACCAACCGCGGAAATGACGTGCGATAGGGTAGGGGGAACGAGAGTTCGGCGTCAAGCGGCCATCTGCGGCCCGCCGGGGCCGCTTGCACGGCCCCAGCAAAAATGCGACCATCAGGGCACAGACGGCCTGGCGGAGCGGGTGAAGCTCATCGTTCAGATCCCCTGCTACAACGAAGCCGCCACCCTGCCGCGCGTGCTCACGGCCATCCCGCGCCACGTGGCGGGCGTCGAGCGCGTCGAGGTGCTCGTCGTGGACGACGGCTCGACCGACGGCACGGCCGAGGTCGCCCGCCGCCACGGCGCCGACCACGTCGTGCGCCACCGGGCCAACCGGGGCCTCGCGGCGGCCTTCCAGACGGGCATCGACGCCTGTCTGCGCCTCGGCGCGGACGTGATCGTGAACACCGACGGCGACGACCAGTATCCCCAGGACCGCATTCCCGATCTGGTGCGCCCCATCGTCGAGGGTCGGGCCGATGTCGTCATCGCCGACCGCCAACCGACCCGCGTCGCGCACTTCTCGCTCCCGAAACGCTGGCTGCACGCCGTCGGCGGCTGGGCCATGCGCCGCGTCTCCGACACCGCCATCCCCGACGC
>JACQUS010000078.1 GCA_016210125.1 Chloroflexota bacterium
GCGCCCATCTGCGCGAGGGCGCGGCGCAGCATCGCGGATTATAGTCGGCCCAGGCAAGCGTGCCAAGAGGGTGGCGCCCTGCTCCCTGCCGCCCGCCCCGAGCCGCGATGGGGCCCTCCGCGACGGCCATGTCTGACGCCGGCGACGGGTGATACGCTTTCCGGATGAACACTTCCGCGAAAGCGCGCGCCAGGCGCGGTGGGCCGCCCCACCCCGGTGGGAAAGCCGTGGGAGGGCGGCGCTTCGCGCCGCCCTCCCACGGCTCCTTCCTGGGGGCGGGGCCCGCGTAGCGGAAGTAATCGGGCGGAATCGGTACGAAAAGCGGCTGCCCGGCAGGGGAAGTGCGGACGGGCTTCGCCCACTGCGCACCACGCCGGGAGGTGTGGCACGGAGCGGCTACCGCAGGTGGGCGAAGTCGCTTGGCGGCCGATCCAGAAAGAAGTAGTTGATGTAGCTCCGCAGGCCGCGCGTGAAGAACGAGCACATGCCTTCCCAGACTCGCCGGCCGGAGGTCTTGACCATCAGGAAGGGCCGAAAGACGACGCGCCCGACGCGCCGCAGGCGGATGGACACGTCGGTGTCCTCCATGGACGCCAGCGCGGTGTTGAAGCCGCCGATCGCCGCCAGCGCCTCCCGCCGCACGGCGCAGTTTTGCCCGCCGAACATCGGTCGGCCAAGGAGATGGTGGAGGAGCAGCACCCAGGGCTGGATCCAGTTGAACCATAGCCACACCCCACCGCCACCCTCGATCAAACGGTATAGGCCGTAAACGCCGACGACCGACGGATCGCGGAACTCGTGGACGATGCGGCGCAGCCAGTGCGGTGGCGGCATCGTGTCGGCGTCCGTGAAGGCGATGATCGCGCCACGGCCCTCCTCAAAGCCCCGCTGCCGCGCGTACGAGACGCCGCGGCCCGGCCCCTTCGGCCCGGCCTGGACGACGCGCGCGCCGTAGTGCTCGGCGATGGCCACCGTCGCGTCGGTGCTCGCCGAGTCGACCACAAGGATCTCGTAGCAGTCGGCCGGCAAGTCCTGAGCGCGAAGCGCGGCGAGGCAGGCAGGCAGGTACCGTTCCTCGTTGTAGGCTGGGATGACGACCGAGACGACGACCATGTCCCGCCCTGGGTCTAGGTGGCCCCAGCCTACAAGAGGGCCACCGGCGGGTCAAGCGCGCGCAGCGACGCGCCAGGAAAAGGTGCCTCCGCGCCTCATCCTCATCGGCGTTCGGCCCGGTCTCACGACCGGGCCTCGCAGGGACGAAAAGAAAGGGCTTCCGCGACGCACCCTCATCGCGGAAGCCCCTCTAGTCGCCAGCCGACGGCTCCACCACCCCTCTGTGCCCCACCTCCGTCGGCTAGGCCAAGTCTAGGTGGCACCGCATGCTTTGTCAAGTATTCGCCACCGGCGAATGCTGACAGGTAGATGACATAGCGTCGCCCGATTGCCGGCCCGGCGGCGGCCTGTATGCTGGTGCGCGGCCGGCGAGAGGCCCGGGCTCCCGGCCGTAGCCAACCCCGTCGGCAGATGCTAAGATGCCGGCGCAAGCGCGTATTGCAACAAGGGGGTTGCCATGCCCGAGGTCCACCTTGGTCTCAAGGGAGTCTACTTCGCGAGCACCACGTCCAGCTTCATCGACGGCGAGGTCGGCAAGCTGCTCTATCGTGGCTACGCGATCCACGACCTCGCCGAGCACTCGACCTTCGAGGAGACCGCCTACCTCTTGCTCTACGGCGCGCTGCCGACGCGCGCCGAGCTGAGCGCCTTCGACCAGCAGCTCAAGCAGAGTCGGCCGATCCCCGAGCCGGTCATGGAGGTCATCCGCCTGACCAAGCAGGCGCACCCGATGGACGTCCTGCGCACCGCGGTGTCGGCGCTGGCGGCCTACGACCCCGACGTGAGCGACAACTCGCTCGCCGCCAACCTGCGCAAAGGCATCCGGCTGACCGCCCAGGTGCCGACGATCATCTGCGCCCACGACCGCATTCGCAAGGGCCTGCCGCCTGTGACCCCGAGCAACACGCTCAGCCACGCGGCCAACTTCCTATACATGCTGTTCGACAAGCACCCCGACCCCGCCGACGCTAAGCTCATGGACCTGGACTTCATCCTCCACGCCGAGCACGGCTCCAACGCCTCGGCCTTCGCTTGCCGCGTCGCCGTGTCGTCGCTCGCCGACCTCCACGGCGGGATCACCGCAGCCGTCGCCACGCTCAAGGGCCCAGCCCACGGCGGCGCCGCCGAGGAGGTCATGAAGATGGCCGAGGATATCGGCACGCCGGAGCGTGCCGAGGCCTACGTCCGCGAGCGGCTCGCCAAGCACGGCAAAGTGATGGGCTTTGGCCACCGCGTCTACCGCGCCGAGGACCCGCGGGCGCGCCACCTGCGCGAGCGCTCGCGCGAGCTGGCCGAGCGCTGCGGCGAGCCGCGCTGGTACCAGATCCTCGACCACATCCACGAGGTCATGAAGCCGTACAACGCCAAGGGCATCTGGGTCAACGTCGACTTTTACGCCGGCTCGATCTACTACCTGCTCGGCGTTCCGGAGGACCTATTCATCCCCATCTTCGCCGCCGGCCGCGTGCCCGGCTGGGTGCTCCAGGCCATCGAGCAGTACGATGACAACATCCTGCTGCGCCCACTGCTGGAGTACACCGGGCCGATGGACCTACAGTACGTGCCGATCGACCAGCGCGGCTAGCCGGGACGCGGAGACTGGGCGACGGGGCGACGCGGAGAGACGCCCTCCCCGCGTCCCCGCGTCCCCGTGTCTCCGCGTCCCCGTGTCTCCGCGTCCCCGCGTCCCCGTGTCTCCGCGTCCCCGTGTCTCCGCGTCTCCGCGTCTCCGCGTCCCAATGGAGGAGGGGAAGCCGTGCGCATCGCCGACGTGCGCGCCTACGCGCTGCGCGCGACCATCCCGCGGCCCTTCGGCCAGTCGCAGGCCTTCGGCAACGCACGGAGCGCCGTGCTGGTCGAGGTGGTCAGCGACGAGGGGCTGAGCGGCTGGGGTGAGGCCGGCGCCGGACGCCACCAGGAGCCGGCCCGCCACTTCGTCGACGGCTTCTACCGCCCGGCGCTGCTCGGCGAGGACCCGCTCGAGGTCGAGCGCCTCTGGGAGAAGCTGTTCGCCATCCTCGTGACCTCGGGCCTCACGCGCGGCAGCACGATTCAGGCGCTCAGCGGCGTCGACATCGCCCTTTGGGACCTGCGCGGCAAGGCCCTCGACCTGCCGGTCTACAAGCTGCTCGGCGGAGCCTTCCGCCAGCGCGCCACAGCTTACGCCACCGGCCTCTACTACACCGACGACGCCGACCACCTGGCTGCCCTGCGCGAGGAGGCCGCCGGCTACGTGGCCCAGGGCTTCCGCGCGGTGAAGATGAAGATCGGCGGGGCGAGCCCGCGCGAGGACTTGCGCCGCGCCGAGACGGTGCGCGCGGCCATCGGCGCCGACACGCACCTGATGATCGACGCCAACCAGGCCTACAACGCCTTCACGGCGCGGGCCGTGGGCCGCGACATGGCGTCGCTCGACGTCGGCTGGTTCGAGGAGCCGCTGCCCGCCGACGACATCGACGGCTACCTGGAGCTGAAGGCGGCCCTGTCGATGGCCCTGGCCGGCGGCGAGGCGCTGTACACGCGCTTCGCTATGCGCGAGTTCCTGGCCCGCCACGCCTTCGACATCGTCCAGCCGGACGCCTGCAACACCGGCGGCATCACCGAGTTCCGGCGCATCGCCGCGCTGGCCTCGACGTGGGGCGTGCAGGTCAACCCGCACGTCTGGGGCACGCCGGTCGCCCTGGCGACCAGCTTGCACCTGATCGCCGCTCTGCCGCCTACGCCGCCCTGCCGCGTGCCGACGCCGCTGTACCAGGAGCCGGTGCTGGAGTTCGACCAGACGCCCAACCCGCTGCGCACCGACCTGGCCGTCGAGCCCTTCCGCCTGCGCGACGGCTACCTCGACGTGCCGCAAGGCCCCGGCCTGGGCATCGAGCTGGACCACAAGGCAATCGAGCGCTTCCGGGTGGCTTAGACCCGCGCCATCACCTTCTCGCCCACGTCGCGGATGGTCTGGAGCGGCTCCGGGGTGACGATGGTCAGCATCAGCCCGTGGATGCCGACCTTGGCCACGGCACGGGCCTGCGCGACGCACTGCTCCGGCGTGCCGATAAGGCCGAAGCGCTCGGCCAGATAACGCGTCACCCCGAGCTCGTCGACCAGCCGCGCGTTGGGGCTGCCCGCGCCGCCCTGGTGCTGGTCTGGCCGGTAGCCGGCGACGTAGCGCCGCAGCGCCGGCATCAGCTCCGCCGGCAGGCGCTGGCCCTCGCGCAGGTCGCGCGCCACGGTGAACTGCCCCGTGCCGGCCAGGCCGGCCTTGAGCGGCTCGACGGCGGCCTCCCAGGTGCTGGCGATGTTGGCGGGGCCGAAGACCCACAGCGCCAGGTCCTCGAGCCGCCGGCCGCCGGCGCGCGCGCCCTCCGCGACGTGGGGTAGGTCGGCGGCGATGCACTCGGGCAGGAAGCCACTGCCCATGATGACCACGTCGGCCAGCTCGCCGGCGACGCGCAGGGCCCGCGGGCCGGAGGCGGCGATCCAGATGGGCACGCGGCGCTTCGGCCACGTCAGGCGGATCGTCTTGCCGCGGTACGTGGTCTCGCGATGCTCGTATAGCTCGCGGATAGCGATGACATACTCGCGCAGCAGCTCCGGGCTGGCCGGCTTCTCATCGATGGTATGCACGGCGCTGAAGCCGGTGCCGATGCCCAGGACGGCTCGCCCGCCCGAGAGATCATCGATGGTCGAGATGGCCCCGGCGGTGATGACCGGGTGGCGCGTGACCGGATTAGTCACTCCGGTGCCGACGAGGATGCGACTGGTGTGTATAGCGACCGGCGCCAGCGCGACGTAGCAATCGTAGAACAAGCTCTGCGAGTCGGCGATGCGCACGAGGTGATAGCCGAGGTCCTCGGCCAGCTTGGCCTCGGCGACCGTGAGGTCGAGGTCGTTCGACAGCATGCCGACGGCGAACTTCAGGGACATCCCCCACGCTCCTTACTCACGCACGAGTGGCTCGCCCGGCTGCACGTGGCGCACGTCTGCGGCCTCGGGCAGCAGGTGCGGGTACTTCAGCGCGCTGGCCGTGCTGACCAGCACGACCTCGTCCTCAGCGCGCAGCCAGCCGCTCTGGCGCAGGCGCTGCGCCGCGGCGTAGCCGGCTGCGGCCTCCGGACAGACCGTGAGCGCCTCGTGCTCGGCTAGCGCCGCCATGGCCGCGCGGATCTCGTCGTCGGCCACCGCCAGCGCCGTCCCACCGGTCTCACGCAGGGCGCGCAGCGCCACCGCGCCGAAGAAAGGGTCGGTGTTGCGCAGACCCGTGGCGATGCTCTGCGGGCTCTCCCAGCGCTCGACGACGTCGGCCCCGCGCTCGAAGGCGCGGACGATCGGCGCGCAGCCGGTCGGCTGGACGACGACGACACGCGGCAGCGGCGGCTGGACCCAGCCGAGCGCGCCCAGCTCGGCGAACGCCTTCCAGACGCCGACCGCGGCGATGGCCCCTCCGGTCGGGCAGACGATGACGTCCGGCGCACGCCAGCCGAGGTCGGCGGCGATCTCCAGGCCGATGGTCTTCTTGCCCTCGATACGGCAGCTCTCGCGCCCGCAGTTGTACCAGCCGAAGGCGCGCTCGCCCTCGGCGGCAATGCGCGCGGCCTCGCTGCGCGGCCCGTGGATGACGAGCACCTCGGCGCCCATCTGCACGCAGCTCCGCAGGTTCACCGGCAGCGCGTCGGGCAGGGTGAGGATGCGCATGCGCAGGCCGGCGCGCCGCGCGTAGGTCGCCCAGGCCAGGGCGGCGTTGCCCGAGCTGGTGAGCACCAGGTCGCGCAGCCCCCACTCGCCGATCTTGCCGACGCCGACGGCCGCCCCGCGGGCCTTGAAGGTGCCGGTGGGGTTCAAGCTCTCGTCCTTGGCCGCCAGCCGCGGCAGGTCGATCGCCGTCCCGGCGCGCGGCAGCGCCACCAGCGGCGTGCCGCCCTCGCCCAGCGTCACCTGGCACGCCGGGTCGGACACCGGCAGGAGCGGCGCCCAGCGCCACACGCCGCGCGCC
>JACQUS010000067.1 GCA_016210125.1 Chloroflexota bacterium
GCCGTCGACGACGCGGTGGTCGTAGGTGAGGGCGACGATCATGATCGGGCGGACGGCGATCTGGCCGGCGACGACCGCCGGGCGGTCGGAGATTTTGTGCATGCCAAGGATGCCGACCTGCGGCGGGTTGAGGATCGGCGTCGAGAGCAGCGAGCCGAACACGCCGCCGTTGGTGATGGTGAACGTGCCGCCGCGCAGGTCGTCGAGCGTCAGCGTGCGCGTGCGCGCTTTCTCGACGAACGCGCCAATGGCCTGCTCGACCTGCGCGAACGTCATGCGCTCGGCGTCGCGCAGTACCGGCACGACCAGCCCCTCGGGGTCGCCGATGGCGATGCCGATGTCGTAGTAGTGCTTGATGACCAGCTCCTCGCCCTGGAGCTCGGCATTGAGCTGTGGGAACTGCTTGAGCGCGCCAATGATCGCTTTGACGAAAAAGGACATGTAGCCGAGGCTGACGCCGAAGCGCTCGCGGAAGCTGGCGCGGTGGCGCTGGCGCAGGGCGACGATGGCGCTCATATCGACCTCGTTGAAGGTCGTGAGCATGGCCGCGGTGCGCTGCGCCTCGACGAGGCGGCGGGCGATGGTCAGCCGCCGGCGCGAGAGCCGCTGCCGCGTCTCCGCCCGCGCGCCCGGGGCGACGGGTAGCGGGGCGGGCGGCGCCGCCATCGGCGGCGCTGCTGGCCGCGCAGCGAGGGGCGCCGGCGGGCTCGGCAGGGCGCCGGGGGCCGCCGCGGGCGCGCTCGGCGGAGCCGCGGCCGCGCCGCCGGCCGGGCGCTCCGCGGCGGCCAGCACGTCTTCCTTCATCACCCGGCCACCAGGGCCGCTGCCGGCCACGCCAGCCAGGTCTACGCGGAGCTCCGCGGCCAGGCGCTGCGCGACCGGGGACGCCCTGACCCGCTGCTCGGTGGCCGGCGCGGCCGCTTCCGCCGGCGGGCCAGGTGCTACCCGCCGGTCGGTGCTGACGACGGCCAGCACGTCACCGACACGCACCGTCGCGCCCTCGGGCTGAAGGATGTGCTCGACGACGCCGGCCTCGTCGGTCGAGACCTCGGTGCTGACCTTCTCGGTCTCCAACTCGACCAGCGGCTCGCCGACGCCGACGACCTCGCCCTCGCGCTTCAGCCAGCGGCCCACCGTGGCCTCGACGACCGACTCGCCCAGCGTGGGCACGCGAATCTCAACTGCCATACCGCACCTCGCGCGCCGGCGTGTCCTCGGTCGGCGGCTGATCGAGGCTCAGCGTGGCCTCGACCAGGCGCGCCTGCTCGCTGGCGTGGTGGTCACGCGAGCCCTCGGCCGGGCTGGCGCGCCACGGCCGCCCGACATAGCGCAGCGGGAGGCGCTCGTGGAAGAGGTCGAGGACGTGCGTCTCGACATAGGTCCAGGCGCCCATATTGCGTGGCTCCTCCTGGAGCCAGACGAGCTCCTCCAGCCGCGGGTAGGCGGCGACCACGCTGGCCAGCTCAGCGGCCGGGAAGGGGTAGAGCTCCTCCAGGCGCACGACGGCCAGCCCGCTCCGGACCACCATCTCCGCGTCGCCCAGCTTGGCGGCGGCGACCAGGTCGGCGTAGACCTTGCCGCTGCACAGGACGAGCCGGCGGACGGCCCGCGGCTCCTGGCGCGCGAGGGCGTCGTCGAGCACGGGCTGGAAGCGCCCGCTGGTGAGTGCCTCGACGGGCGAGGCCGCCAGCGGGTGGCGCAGCAAGCTCTTCGGCGTCAGCAGCACCAGCGGACGGCGGTCGCGGGCGAGCATCCGCGCCTGCCGGCGCAGGATGTGGAAGTACTGCGCCGCGGTCGTGCAGTTGGCGACCCGCAAGTTGTCCTCGGCGGCGAGCTGGAGGAAGCGCTCCAGCCGCGCGCTGGAGTGCTCTGGCCCCTGGCCCTCGTAGGCGTGGGGCAGCAGGAGCACCAGCGCCGGCTCCTGCTCCCCTTTGGCCATGGCCGAGGCGATGAACTGGTCGACGACGACCTGCGCGGCGTTTACGAAGTCGCCGTACTGGGCCTCCCAGAGGACGAGCGTGTCCGGCGCGGCGACGCTGTAGCCGAACTCAAAGCCCAAGGCGGCCTGCTCGCTCAGCGGGCTATCCCAGACCTCGAAGGCTGCGCGCGCCGCCGGCAGGGCCTGGAGCGGCGTGTGCGTCGCGCCGGTCTCGATGTCGTGCAGGACGAGGTGGCGCTGGCTGAACGTGCCGCGGGCGGTGTCCTGCCCGGTCAGGCGGATGGGCGTGCCCTCCGCCAGGATCGCGGCGTAGGCCAGCGCCTCGGCGTGCGCCCAGTCGATGGTCGGCTCTGCGCCGTCACCCTCGGCCTGTGGCGCGAAGGCGGCCCGCCGGCGCTCGAAGAGGCGCTCCAGCCGCGAGTGCAGATGGAAGCCAGGCGGCAGGGCGAGGAGCTGCTCGTTGAGCGCGGCAAGCGTCTGGGCAGGAACGGCCGTCTCGACCGCGGCGGCATCGCGGTCGCTGCCCAGACCGGAGCCACCGGCCTCCAGCCCGGCCGCCGGCGGCGCCTCCGCGCCCCTGCCAACGCCCTGCTGGAGCAGCGCGCGGCGGATGGCGTGAAGCTGCTCGATGGCCGCCTGAAGCATGGCGTCGGCCTCCTCCTGAGTGACGAGGCCGCGCTGCAGCAGTTCGCGGACGCAGATCTCGCGGATGGTCGGGTGCTGGGCGACGGCGGCGTACATGCGCGGCTGGGTGAACGTCGGGTCGTCGCCCTCGTTGTGGCCCCAGCGGCGATAGCCGATGAGGTCGATGAGCACGTCCTTGTGGAAGCGCTCGCGGTAGGCGTGGGCGAGGCGCGCCGCGGCGAGGACGGCCACCGGGTCGTCGGCGTTGACGTGGATGATGGGTGCCTCGAAGCCCTTGGCCAGGTCGCTAGCATAGAGGGTCGAGCGGCCGAGGTGCGGCGGCGTGGTGAAGCCGAGCTGATTGTTCGTGATGACGTGGATCGTCCCGCCGGTGCGGTAGCCCGGCAGGCCGGAGAGGTTGAGCGTCTCGGCGACGATGCCCTGGCCGGGGAACGCGGCGTCGCCGTGGATGAGCAGCGCCAAGTTGGCCAGCTCGTCCTGCTCCGGTGGCCCGGCGCGGTCACGCCGGCCGTCGTAGGCGCGCGTCATGCCCTCGACGACCGGGTTGACGAACTCCAGGTGGCTAGGATTGGGCACCAGAGTGACGAGCATGTCGACCGCGCGCCCGCCGCGGATCGCGCGCCGCGCGCCGAGGTGGTACTTCACGTCGCCGGTCCAGCCCTCGTCGCTGGAGCCGCTCGGCGAGACACCCGAGCGCCGGTAGTGCTCCATGAACTCGCTGATGATCTGCTCGTAGGGCTTGCCGAGGATGTGGGCCAGGACGTTCAGGCGCCCACGGTGGGCCATGCCCAGCACGACGCCGCGCGTGCCCTCCTCGGCCGCGGCGCCGATGATCTCGTCGAGCATGGGGATGAGCACGCCCAGCCCTTCGAGCGAGAAGCGCGTCTGGCTAGGGAAAGCGCGGTGCAGGAAGCGCTCGAAGGCCCCGACCTCGGTCAGGCGCTCCAGCAGCTTGCGCTCGTTGATGGGGTCGTGCGGCGGGCGGAAGCGCTCGCCCTCGACGGCCGAGCGCAGCCAGTTGCGCTCCTCGTCATTGGAGACGTGCTCGAGCTCGTAGCCGCTGGTGCCCTGATAGATGCGGCGCAGGGCCTGCACGGCCTCGTAGGCGCTCGCCGAGCGCTCGGCCAGCGGCCCGCCGACGATCGATGCCGGCAGGGCCACCAGGTCCTGCTCGCGGAGGCCGTGCGTCTCGGCCCGCAGGTCGGCGTCGCCGGGCGGCTCGCTGCCGAGCGGATCGAGGCGCGCGGCGCGGTGGCCGTAGGCGCGGATGGCCGTGACCAGCGCGACGGCCGCGGCGACCAGGGCCGTGTCGGCCGCCGGGGCAGGCGCCGGCGCGGGGGCGCCGGCGCCGTCGAGCGGCGGCGGCCCCCAGCGCTCGAAGAGGGCGCGCATCTCCGGGGCGACCGCCGCCGCGTCGGCCATGTAGCGCTCGTAGAGGTCGATGAGGTAGGCGGCGTTCGGCCCGCTGAGCTCGGCCCAGATGCTCGGCGCGCTACGTTCTTCCACCATCGTACTGCCATGGTAGATGTTGCGCCGGTGGCGCGCAAACATGCGTGCCTCACCCCCACCCCCTCTCTCCCATCCCCCTCTCTCATAGGGGGAGGTATTGCCCGGAGCGTGTCGCGCCCGTTCCGTAGGGGCGGTCGCCCAGGCGGCCGCCCGAACCC
>JACQUS010000056.1 GCA_016210125.1 Chloroflexota bacterium
CTACGGGCTGATCGTGCCCGAGGAGGGCTAGCCGACCCTTCGACGCTCACCCCTCGACCTCGCCCGCGCAGCAGGCCGCGCGTGGAGCCACGACAGTAGGTGTCGCAGGCGCGGCGATGCGGGTCGTCGAGCTTGTCTGGGAGGTGCGTTCGTGGTGCAGGAGAGCCGGCCGGGCGATGACGCTGTAGCGAGGCCGCTGGCGCAAGCGTGCCCGTGGTGCGGTAGCGGCATACCGCCGGGCGTCAACCTGTGCGTCGTGTGTGGGCAGGTGCTCGCCCTGCCGCGGGGCGTGCGGCTGGCGTCGCCGGGGCGCCGGCTGGCGGGCAGCCTGCTGGACTCGCTCCTCGCGCTCCTGACGCTGGGGATCGGGGCGCTGGTCTGGAGCATCATCGTGTGGGGTCAGGGCCAGACCCCGGCGAAGCAGCTCTTGAAGACGCGCGTCGTGGACGCCACGAGCGGCGGAGTCGTTGGCTGGGGACGGATGTTCCTGCGGATCATCCTCTATCAGTGGCTCGCGCTCGGTCTGCTTGGCCTGGCAACCCTGGGAATCGCGAACGTCGCGGGCCATATCTGGCTGCTGTGGGACCGGCGCCGGCAGAACCTGTATGACAAGATGGCCGGGACGCTCGTCGTCCACTGGCCCGACGAGGCCGGGCCGGTGGTACGCCATCGGCTCGCCGCGCCCGGCGGCTAGCGGCGGATCGCTACGCCGCCCGCGCCGCTGGCTCGCCGAGCAGCCCGGCCAGGCGGTGCACGAGCTGCGCCATAAGCGGGCGCGTGCGCAGGCGGCGGTAGCTCCGCGAGTGCCAGAAGAGCGCCAGACTCAGCCAGTGCAGGACTGTCAGCGCGAGGGCGCGCAGCGGGCGGCTGGGCCGCAGCCGCTGCGGCAGCGAGCCAGAGGCGAGCACGGCTCTGGCCTGCTCCGTGAGCCAGAGGCGTAGCTCGTGTGGGCGGCGTGGCAGCGGCTCCGGCGCGAGGACGTAGCGTGGGACGGCCTCCAGGCGGCCCTCCAGGATGGCCAGGGCGACCACGTCGGCGACCAGGTCTTCGCGGCGCTCGGCCGCGGTCAGGTGGCTGGGGATGCGGCCCTCGCAGTACTCGAACTTGCTCATGAAGCTGCCACCGAAGCGGTCCAGCAGCAGGTGCGCGAGCAGGTGCGCGTAGACGGCGACCTGCTGGTTCGGTGCCAGCTCGGACGACACGACCATCTCGGCGCCGTGCGGCGAGGCGATCAGGAAGCCTTTAAGGTCCTGAAGCTTCGGCGTATCGCCGCAGCGCACGCCCATCTCCTCGAGCGTGCGGCGCACGAGCCACGCGACGGTGTCGGCGTTGGCGGGCGTGGCGTCGGCCATCAGCCGGCGGAGCTGGCCGGCGACCGCATTAGCGGCAGCGCCAACGTAGAGCGGAGAAGTCACGTGCTCGGGGTACATGGTGTCAGACGTCCTCGGCGCGCAGGCCAAGCAGGTGCCAAAGGAGCTTGCGGCGCAGCACAATCTGATCGGGGATGGCCAGCCGCCGGTAGTGGCGCAGCAGGTCGTCGAAGCGGCGTAGGTCCTCGTCAGACCAAGGTAGGCGGAACCCGACGAGTTGGAGGAGCTGCTTGAAGGCTGGCGCGCTCAGCGCCTGACAGCACAGCGCCCACCCCACGAGCCGCTCCAGGCTTAGCGGCTGCTCGACCTGGCCCTGCTCGATGCGCGAGATCGTGCTCTGCGTGAGGTGGTAGCCCAGGTCCTCCAGATCGCCGGACAGCTTGGCCTGGCTGTAGCCACCGCGCAGCTCGCGAAGGCAGCTCCCTACGCGGCTGCGAATCGCGGACCAGCGCGCCACCTGCACTTCGTCGCGCTCGCTCACCCACCCACTCCTGCCCCGTCGTCGTGCGTACTATCAGGATAGCGCTGCTCGCCCGGAATGTCTACATACGACGTTGCCGTGAAGACTTGCGCTTTCGGCCGGTGAGAGGGAGTGCAGAGGGGGCGAAGCCCCGTCTGCGGAAACCCTTTGAGGGCGGCGTAGAGCCACCACAAAGAGCAAGCGATCCTGACGAAGTGGCACGCAGACCGGGGCGCTCACTGCCTCGATAGCGCCCATATGCGCGCTGGGCATTGCCAACGTGGCGCGTTGTAGCGTAGGCTTACGCTAGCGCCGGCCCACGCGGGTCGGCGCGCGCGATGCACAGGAGGACCTTGCGGATGCTCCTGTACGGCCGGCCGCGCACGCGGGTGCTGCTCCGTACGATTCGCGTGCGCACGAGCGAGGGGCCGGAGTTCTACGATCTCACCGACGACGTCCTGCGCTGCGTGCGCGCATCCGGCGTGCGAACCGGTATGGTCTTGGTCTTCGCCCGCCATACCACGGCGGCGGTGCGCATCCAGGAGAACGAGCCGCTGCTGCTCGAAGACCTACGCGACCTCCTGCGCGCGCTGGCGCCCCGCGACCGTAAGTACCGCCACGACGATTTCGCCGTCCGCACGGTCAATATGACGCCCGGCGAGCTCGCCAACGGCCACGCGCACTGCGCGCACCTGCTGCTCGGCGCCAGCGAGTGCGTACCCCTGGTCGATGGCGAGCTGCGGCTCGGCCGCTGGCAGCGCATTTTCCTCGTCGAGCTGGATGGCGGGCGCGAGCGCGAGGTGGTCGTCCAGGTCCTCGGTGAGCGCGTGGGCCCGCCGCCCGGGCGCCGGGCGCGCCGCCGCCGCTAGCGCACGCGCTCGGCCTCCTTGGCCTCGTCCCAGAGGGCGTCGAGGTCCGCCAGACTGAGGCGCGCCAGGTCGAGCTCGCGCTGTGCCGCTAGCTCCTCCATATGGCGGAAGCGGCGGCCGAAGCGCCGATTGGCCTGCCGCAGCGCCTCCTCGGCGTCGACCTTGAGCCAGCGCAGCGCGTTGACGACGGCGAAGAGCAGGTCGCCGGCCTCGCGGCGGCGCGCGTCGTCGTCCGCCGCCTGTCGCAGCTCGGCGACCTCCTCGGCCACCTTGTCGAGCACGCCATCGAGTGCCGGCCAGTCGAAGCCGTAGCGCGCCACCTTGCGCTGGATGGCCTGCGCGTACGCGAGCGCCGGGAGGTGCCGCGGCACGCTGTCGAGCAGGCTGCGCTCGGCGCTCTCTTCCTCGCCCTGCTTGAGCTGCTCCCAGCGGCGCACGACCTCATCGGCATCCGTCACCGACGCCGACCCAAAGACGTGCGGGTGCCGGCGGATGAGCTTGGCGGTAATGGCGCGCAGAACGCTCTCCATGTCGAACTCATCATCCTCCGCGGCGAGCTGTGCGTGTAGGACGACTTGCAGCAGCACGTCGCCCAGCTCCTCGGCGAGCTGCCGCGGGTCGCCGCTCTCCAGCGCCTCCAAGACCTCGTAGGTCTCCTCGACGAGGTACTGCTTCAGCGACTCGTGGGTCTGCTCGCGGTCCCACGGGCAGCCGCCAGGCGCGCGCAGCCGCGCGACGACCGCGCGCAGGACGGTGAGCTCGCTCACAGCGTCGAGGGGCGCGAGAGAGGGGACGTAGAGCGTCGCGACGCCGACGCCCCGCGGCGCGCGCGCGAGCTCGGCGAGTGGCATCTCGATCACCGGCGCGCCGTCGAGATCGCCCGGCGCGCACACCAAGGCGACGCGGTGCGTCGCGGGGTAGCGC
>JACQUS010000069.1 GCA_016210125.1 Chloroflexota bacterium
GCCATCGAGAACGCGCAGCTCTACCGCAAGGCCACCGAGCGCGCCGAGCGGCTCGCGGCGATGAAGGAGAAGCTCGAGGAGCTCGATCGGCTCAAGTCCGAGTTCTTGGCCAACGTCTCGCACGAGCTGCGCACACCGCTAGGGCATATCAAGGGCTGCGCCACGTCGCTGCTGCGGCGCGATGCGCACTTCGACGACGAGACGCAGCGCGAATTCCTGACCATCATCAGCGAGGAGTGCGACCGGCTGCGTCGGCTCATCGACGAGCTGCTCGACACCTCGCAGATCGAGGCCGGCGTGCTGCGCCTGCAGTACGACACGGCGCGCCTGCCCGAGCTGATCGCCAACGTTGCCGCGCGGTCGTCGCGGCTCGCGGGCTGGACGCCGCGCCACTGTCTGGCCGTGCATGTTCCGGAGACGCTACCACCGGTCGCCGCCGACCCGCGGCGTATCGACCACGTGCTCACCAACTTGCTGGAGAACGCCATCAAGTACTCGCCGCAGGGCGGCACGGTCACCGTCGCCGCGCGCGTTGCGCAGCGCCAGCTCGTCGTAGAGATCAGCGACGAGGGCATCGGCATCCCGTCGGCGGAGCTGCCGCACATCTTCGAGCGCTTCTACACCGTATCGGCGGCGCAGGATCGGCGGCCGCACGGTACGGGCCTGGGGTTGTACATCTGTCGCGGCATCGTCGAGGCGCATGGTGGTACGATTGAGGCGATGAGCAATCGCGGCCGCGGGACGACGATTCGCTTCACGCTGCCGCTCCGGCGCGCGGCGAGCGAGCGGTCGAGGCGCCCGCGGGGGCCCAATGCCGGGCCGAGGCTACCATGAGCGAGCGACCGTGCATCCTCATCGTCGAGGACGAGCCGCGCTACGTGCGGCTCCTGCGGGCCAACCTCGAGTCTCTGGGCTACGAGGTGGCCAGCGTGGCTACTGGCCAGGAGGTCGAGCGCGATCTGCCGGCCCTGGCGCCGAGCCTGGTCATCCTCGACCTGATGCTGCCGGACGTCGATGGCTTCGAGGTCTGCGAGCGCGTCCGCGCCGTGTCCGATGTGCCGATCATCGTGCTCACTGCACGGGTGCAACAGGCCGACGTCGTGCGCGGGCTGAAGCTCGGCGCCGACGACTACGTCACCAAGCCGTTCGACATGGAGGAGCTGCTCGCGCGCATCGAGGCCGTGCTGCGGCGCAGCGCGTCGGCCAGCGTGCGTGCCGAGGACCAGGAGTTCAGCGTCGGCGACCTGATGATCAACTTCGCCGAGCGGCGGGTCAAGGTCGCCGGCAGCGAGATCCCGCTGACGCGCACGGAGTACCGGCTGCTCTCCGAGCTGGCGCGCCACGCCGGGCGGGTGTTGGTGGCCGACCACCTGCTCAGCGCCGTCTGGGGCCGCGAGTACCGCGGCGAGTACCGCTCGCTGCACCTGTACGTCAGCCGGCTGCGCCGCAAGCTGGGCGACACGTCGCGCAGCCCGCGCTACATCGTGACGCGCTACGGCGTGGGCTACGCGCTGCGGCGGCCCGGCGTCGCCGGCGAGCCGGTGGCGTCGTAGGGCCGGCGGCGCCCGTCCACGCGCCCTCCCGGCGGTGCGCTATCTCCTTCGTGGGAATCCGGCAGTTCTTCTACCACGGAGCTATCGAAGACTGGTCAGATCGCCGAATACCGCTTGGCTGTCAAGACGTGCGCTTTCCGGCGGCGTGAGGGGGAGTTAGGCATCTCGCTGCGCGACGCCTGCGATGAATGAAAAGCGGCTGTGCCACAAGGGCATAGGCCTCACCCCCCGGCCCCCTCTCCAGCCGCGCTGGAGAGGGGGAGCAGGGCGGGCGGGGAGTCCAAAGGTCGCCGAAGGCGACCTCTGGGAACCCTTTCCGGGGTGCGGTGGGGCACCCACCCGCAAGGCCATTTTCACAGCAGTGCTGCCTCGGCGCCTCGGAGCGTCACGTCGCTCACCGAGATGGTAGTATAGGCGGCGCGACGCGGCGACGAGGTGGCACATGAGCGTGGTCAGCCTGGGCGTGGACGTCGGCGGGACTTTCACCGACTTCGTCCTCCTGGACGAGGCCCAGCAGCGGCTGCGCATCGGCAAGCGGCTCACCACGCCACACGACCCCAGCGAGGCCATCATTGCCGGCACGGCGCACTTGCTGGCCGAGTCGCAGACCGACCCCGGCGCCGTCCGCCGCGTCGTGCACGGGACGACGCTCGTGGCCAACACCATCATCGAGCGCAAGGGCGCGGCCACCGGGCTGCTGACGACCAAAGGCTTCCGCGACACGCTGGAGATCGGTCGCGAGCTGCGCTACGACTTGTATGACCTGTTCATCGAACGGCCGGAGCCGCTGGTGCCGCGCTACCTGCGCTACGAGGTCGACGAGCGCGTCGACCAGGAGGGCGCGGTGCTGCGGCCGCTCGACGAAGCGCAGGTGCTCGCCGCCGCCGACGCGCTGGTGGCCGAGGGCGTCCAGGCACTGGCTATCTGCTTCCTGCACGCCTATCGCAATCCGGCGCACGAGCGCCGCACGCGCGACCTCATCGTCGCGCGGCACCCGCAGCTCGTGCTCAGCCTGTCGTCCGACGTGGCCCCAGAGATCCGCGAGTACGAGCGCACGACGACGACGGTGGCCAACGCCTACGTCCGCCCGCTGATGATGCGCTACCTGGGGCGACTGGAGCAGCAACTCCAGCGACTCGGCATGGCGGCGCCGCTGCACATGATGCTCTCCTCGGGCGGCGTGACGACGGCCGACGTGGGACGGGACGTGCCGATCCAACTCATCGAGTCGGGGCCGGCCGCCGGGGCCATCGCCGCGGCCTACTACGGGCAGCTCATCGGCGAGCCAAACGTACTGTCCTTCGACATGGGCGGGACGACAGCCAAGATCTGCCTCGTGACCCAGGGCCGGCCGGCCTATGCCAGCGAGTTCGAGGCCGCGCGCGTGCGGCGCTTCAAGCGCGGCAGCGGCCTGCTCATCAAGGTGCCGGTCATTGAGCTGATCGAGATCGGCGCCGGCGGCGGCTCCATCGCCCGCGTCGACCGCATGGGGCTACTGAAGGTCGGGCCGCAGAGCGCCGGGGCCGATCCCGGGCCGGCCTGCTACGGCCGCGGCGGCTGCGAGCCCACTGTCACCGACGCCGATCTGCTGCTCGGCCACCTGGACCCCGGCTACTTCTTGGGCGGCGAGATGCCCCTCGACGTTGCCGCGGCGCGGCAGGCCGTCGAAGAGCACGTGGCACGCCCGCTGGGGCTCGACTCCACCGGCGCGGCGCTGGGCGTCCACGACGTGGTCAACGAGATGATGGCCGCGGCGACGCGCATCTACGCCGCCGAGCGTGGGCATGATCCGCGGCGCTACACGCTGCTGGCCTTCGGCGGCGCCGGGCCGGTGCACGCCTACCGCCTGGCGCGGCTGCTCAAGCTGCGGCGCGTCGTCTGCCCGCTAGGCGCCGGGGCGACGTCGGCGCTCGGCTTCCTCGTCGCACCCATGGCCATCGACTTCGTGCGCAGCTACGTCACGCGCCTCGAGCACCTCGACTGGGCGCACGTGCGTGCGCTGTACGGCGAGATGGAGGAGCGTGCGCGCGGCGTGCTCGCCGCGGCCGGCGTGGAGGCGGGCGCGATGACCTTCGAGCGCTCGGCCGAGATGCGCTACGTCGGACAGGGGTACGAGATCGCCGTACCCCTGGCGGCGGACGCGCTTGCCGACGAGTCGCTCGATGGTCTGCGCACGGGCTTCCAGCGCGCGTACGAGCGGCTCTACGAGCGCTCCCTGCCCGATGTGCCGGTGCAGGCGCTGACCTGGCGTCTGGTGGCGCGCGGCCCGGCGCCGCAGATCGACCTGCGCGTCGCTGGCGGGGGCGCGGGGGCGGTGAGACGCGGCGACGTGGAGATGGGGAGACGCGGGGACCGGGAGACGCGGGGACAGGGGGACGGGGCGCCGGGCCTCCCGAAGAAGGGCGAGCGCCAGGTGTACGTTCCGGAGGCCGGCCGCTTCGTCGCCGTGCCGGTCTACGACCGCTACGGGCGGCGCGCGGGCGACACGCTAGCCGGCCCGGCCAGCGTCGTGGAGCGCGAGTCGACGGCCGTGGTCGGTCCCGAATGCCACGCC
>JACQUS010000058.1 GCA_016210125.1 Chloroflexota bacterium
CACGCATCGCTAACACTTTCGTGATCGCCGCCGTCAACGTCGTCTTCCCATGATCCACGTGCCCGATCGTCCCTACGTTGACGTGCGGCTTCGTCCGCTGAAACCTCTGCTTGGCCATGGCTCGCTGCTCTCCTCTCCTCGGGCCTCGGCGGGTCGCCGGCTCATGGGCTGGAGTCTAGGCAACGCCGCCTCGCGTAGCGGCGCACACCCCTGCCGGGTGCGACCCGCCGGCGGCAGGGCGGTCGGTGGACGTGTTCGTGGTGGAGGGGGCAGGATTCGAACCTGCGAAGCCCGTTAAGGCTGCGGTTTTACAGACCGCCGGCTTTGTCCACTCACCCACCCCTCCACGTGGAGCCGCTGGGGAGAATCGAACTCCCGACTTCCTCATTACAAGTGAGGCGCTCTGCCTGCTGAGCTACAGCGGCGTCGTGCATCCATTTCTCATAATACGCACAAAAAAAGCGCCTCGTCAACGGCACAGTTTATCTTATCACAGCACGCCATGTGTGTCAACGCGATTCCCGCTCCACGTCAAACAGCGACTCGAGCGGCTGGCGCAGCAGCGCGTCGACGTCCCCGCCGCGCACCCGTGGCGCGAAGCCCAGCGTACGCTCACGCCAGTGGAAGCGCCAAAGCGACCCCGCGGTGAGCAGCAGCCGGCCCGAGCCGAGCGTGGCGCCGGCTAGGGCCTGCACGGCGTCGCGCAGGCAGCCGTCGGCTCCCAGCGTCGCGCGCAAGGCCGGATCCTTCGCGCCGATCTGCCAGGTCTCGCCGACGTGGTAGAGCATGCGCGCCGCCAGGGCCACCGCGGCGCAGCGCTCGCCGTGGAAGTGCGCGGCCTCCTGCGCCAAGTCGCGCAGCACGTCCCCGCGCGGCCAGTAGGCCGGAAAGGCGAGGTCGCGCTGCGTGCGCGCGGAGAAGATGGCGTCCCAGCCCGGCGAGTAACGCTTGATGTCGATGACCGGCGTGCCGTCGACGAAGTCGAGCCGCTCGACCCACAGCCAGCGGCCGTCGCGGCGCAGCAGTCGGGTCGCCGTCAGGCCGATGGGATTGGGCCGGTCGGCGGAGCGCAGGCCGAACACGCCGCGCGGCGCGGCGTCGGGCGCGGCACCGCGCCCACGCGCCTGGAGCTGCGAGCGGTCGGCGCCGTGGAGCCAGGCGAGGACGATGATGTGGCTGTTTTGCTCGATGGCCTCCAGCGCTGCGGCGTACTCCTCGAAGACCTCCACGGCCGCCGGGATGCCGCCGTGCGCCACCGCCGCGCGCTCGCGCGCCGGCGAGTGCACGCGGCCCACGAGGCGCAAGGTCAGCTCAGTCATGGTCGCATCAGCCATGGTCGCATCAGTCATGGTCGCACCGCACGGCGGGCTGCCCCAGCCCGCCCCGAGAAGGTTCCCAGAAGGGGCGAAGCCCCCTCTGGAATCCCTTTTTCATCCCCAATAGTCGCAGCCCGCCGCGGGGACACCTCCTGTGAAGATACCCGCCGGGAGCGCGGGCGTCCCGCCCGCCCCGGCTCCGCGCCCGGCTGATCCGCAGAGCGATTTCGTCCCTCTGCACTCCCCGTCTCTTGGCCACCGCGCCTTCCCCCTCTCCCGCCTGCGGGAGAAGGGGACCGAGGGAGTGAGGCCGACCCCGCACCGACTTGACGAACGCCGCGCTGACGTGCCCGCGTGTCGGGCCGGCGACCACACCGCCGAGCGCCGATTGTACCACGACGGCCGCACGACCAGATCGGCCGGGCGCCGGGCACGCACCCAAGTGCAACGCTGCCGAGCGCTCTTGCTATACTTTGCCGGAGAGTAGCGGAGGAGAGAAGAGACGATGCAGACGGCCCCACAGGCCGCCGGGGCGGCGAAGATCGGCGTGCCCGGCCTACCCGCAGAGCGGCCGCTCAGTCCGTGGTTCGCCCAGATCGTGGTGGGTCTGGCCAGCGCAGCGACGATGGTGGTCGAGCTGGTCGCTGGGCGCATCATGGCTCCCTACATCGGCGTCTCGCTCTACACCTGGACGAGCATCATCGGCGTCGTCCTGGCCGGTATGAGCCTCGGGAACTACCTCGGTGGCAAGCTGGCCGACCGCGTGGCCTCGCGCCTATCGCTGGCCATCATCTTCTTTGCCAGCGCGCTCTCGTGCCTGGCCATCCTCGTCCTGACGGCAGCGGTCATGGGCGCCGGGCTCCAGGTGCCCCTGCCGCTCGTCCCGCGTATCGTCTTCTTCACGACGCTCATCTTCTTCCTGCCGGCCTGTCTGCTTGGCTTCGTCTCGCCCACCGTCGTCAAGCTGACGCTCCGCGACCTGGCCCGCACCGGCTCCATCGTCGGCCGCATTTACGCCAGCTCGGCCTTTGGCAGCATCATTGGCACGTTCCTCACCGGGTTCGTGCTCGTCGAGTATCTGGGCACGCGCGCCATCATCTGGCTGGTCGCCGCGATGCTCCTCGTACTGGGCCTCGTTGCCGGGCAGTTCTGGCGCCGGCGCAGCACGCTGCTGGGCTTCGTCGGCGTCGCGGCGGTCTACGGCGGCCTCCTCACGCAGCGCGACGAGTTCGTAGCCCCGTGCCATCGCGAGACCAGCTACTTCTGCATCCGCATCAGCGAGTCGGAGCTTGAAGGCCGGCCGGTGCGCGCCATGGTGCTCGACCACCTCGTGCACAGCTACACCTCCATGGAGGACCCGAAATTCCTGGGCTATGGCTACGAGCGCGTCTACGCCGAGGCGCTGGAGTACTACGTCCAGGGTCGGCGCGACCTCGGCTTGCTTTTCCTGGGCGGCGGCGGATACACGTTCCCGCGCTACGCCGGGAACGTGTATCCGGAGGCTGAGCTGGACGTCGTGGAGATCGATCCCGGCGTCACTGAGATGGCCTACCTGTATTTCGACCTCGACAGGACGCCCAACCTGCGCAGCTTCAACCTCGACGCGCGGCTGTGGATGGAGGAGGCACCAGTCGCCGGTCGCTACGATGCCGCGTTCGGCGATGCGTTCAACGACCTGGCGATTCCCTATCACCTGACGACCGTCGAGTTCAACCGCAAGATCCGCGATGCGCTGAAGCCGAACGGCGTGTACATCGCCAACGTGATCGACAACTACAAGAACGGCGAGTTCATGCGCGCCTACGCCAACACGCTGCGGCGCGTCTGGCCCTACGTGTACCTGCTGGCACAGGGCGAGGCCTGGAACATTGCCAAGGCCAACACCTATGTCCTGCTCGCGGCGACCCAGCCCCTCGACCGCGAGGCCTTCTACCGCGCGCTCGGCAAAGACGGCAAGCCGGTCTACACGCGCATCCTCGACGACGCGACCTTCGCTGCGTACCTCCGGCAGGGGCGGCAGATCGTCTTCACTGATGAGTACGCTCCGGCCGACAACCTTGTTGCGCCACTCTTCCTCGAGCGCGGGTACTGAGCCTTGCCTGGACCGCAGGCGGGCCACGGGGTGCTGGTGTGACCACGGGACCCGAGCTGCCTGCCTTCTCCGATGCGCGCGGACCGGGCGGACCAGACGCGGCCGCTTCGATCCCGCTGGTGCACGCTGTGGCCGTGTTCGGCTCGTCGCGCGCGGCCGAGGGTAGCCACACGTACCGCGAGGCCTACGCGCTCGGCCGCGCGCTGGCGGGCGCCGGCCTCGTCGTGGTGAACGGCGGCTACTGCGGTGTGATGGCCGCGGTGGCGCGCGGCGCGAAGGAGGCCGGCGGTCGGACGCTCGGCATCACCGTCGCGCTGTTCCCCGGCCGCGTTCCCAACCCGTGGCTCGACGAGGTGGTGCACGCGCCGACGCTCTTCGCTCGCCTTGAGGAGTTCACCCGCCGCGCCGACGCCTTCGTCGCGCTGTGCGGCGGCATCGGCACGCTGCTGGAGCTCTCTTTGGTGTGGAATCTTTCCCAAACGGGCGCGCTCGGCAACAAGCCGGTGGTGCTTCTTGGCCAGCACTGGACACCGCTGCTGCGTGCGCTGCGCCGCCACACGTCGATCAGCGACGAGGACCTAGCCTTGTTCCG
>JACQUS010000059.1 GCA_016210125.1 Chloroflexota bacterium
GCGTGCCCACCAGTTCAATCCGCGGCGCTCGCTGGAGAGCCTACGCGGCAGCCTGAGCCACAGCCTGAAGCGGCTGCCCAATGGCAAGTGGACCTGGAAGTACGACCGCGTCTTCCGCGATCCCGTACGCCGGCCCCAGCTCACCACCGGCGAGCGCGCGAGCCTATGGACCTATGTGGAGAAGATCGCCTGCCCGACGCTCGTCGTCATCGGGGCGAGCAGCGACGTGATGAGCCCCGAGACGGGGGAGAAGATGCTGGCCGTGCTCCCGGCCGGCAGCGAGCTGGTCGTCGTGCCGCACGCCGGCCACGTCGTCCACGGCGACAATCCCGAGGGCTTCGAGCGGGCGGTCACGCCCTTCCTGGAGCGCTGGGTCTTGGCAGGGTAGCTCAGCCTCAGGCTGCGGGATGCGCCGCGCGCTCAGGAGCGGTCGGCTGCGCCTCGGTCGGGACGATGGACAGACGGAGGTCGCGCAGCCGCAGCCCCATCCCGCGCTCGACACGGTCGCGGACGCGGCCGGCGGCCAGGACCGCCACGCCCTGCGGGTCGCAACGCGGGTCGATGGCGAGCCGCACGTGCACCTCCACCTTCTGCCCCCGGCCACCGACCGCGACCCGTGCCTCGCGCAGCCCCTCGACCGTCGCTATCTCCTTCTCCAGCACGCTCGCGACGGCCTCTCGCGGGTAGGCGACGGTGCCGCCGTCAAACCGCGCCGTGAACACGCGCGGCGCGTGCTGTGGCCAGACCTCGGCGAGCGCTAGGAGCAGCGCGACGGCGAGGAGGCCCGCCGCGACCCAGGTCAGCGTTGCGGCAGGCATCGGCCGCAGCGCCGCGAGCCAGCCCTCGGCGGTCGCCAGCGCCGCGTCCGGCGCGACGAGGAGCGCGCCAGCCCCTATGAGCATGAGCAGTGCGAGCAGCGTGACGATGACGCGGTTAAACACGGCCATAACCTCACACTTCTTTCCCGCTCTGGAAGCGAGACCTACCAGAGGTTAACGCCCGAAGCGGGGCAAAGGTTTCATACCATTTCCTCGTGCGTAGCTGCGCCTTCGGGTGGCGCGGCGGGGCGTGCAGAAGGGGCGGCTGCCCTTGGCGGTTGCCCCTCTCGTAGGGCGGGGCGAGGTCCCCGCGATGCGCGAGCGATCACGCGACAGCCATCTCGCGTGACAGCGTGCGCTGCGGAATGCGCACCGCGGCGCACGGGCGAGCGGCGCAGAGAACCCGTGGCCCGGCCGCAGCCGTGCGACCGAGCGGTCAGCCCACGCTCCGCAGCTCGGCCACGACCGCGGCGTCGGCGGCGACGGCGTGCCGGCGGTCCCAGCGTAGCTTCTCGCCGTCCACGCGCCCCATCACGTCGTCGTTCTTCACCTCGTCGACGTGAATCTCGACCATGGCCGTCGCCAGCGGCGTCGAGGTCATGTGCTCCCGGACGACGCGCGCGTGTCCTCTGACGCTGACGGTCATCCCGCCGCCGGTGACGCAGAGCCGCACGCGCCCGTTGCGCCGGATGTTGCGCAGGGTCTCGACCTGCTCGTTCACGGCGACGCGCACCGTCTTGAGGTCGACGGCGACGGCCCAGCTAAAGGGCGCAGTGTCCGGCCATCCTTGGTCGTCGACCGTCGCCAGCACAATGGCTCGGTCGCCCTGGAGGAGCGCTAGGACCTCGGTAGACAGCTCATTGCCGATTGTTACACCCACGGTGGGTCTCTCCCTCGCGTCGGCTCCCGCGTGCCAGCGCTAGGCGCGGGCCGGCGATGCCCCGGCAGCCTGCCGGAGCTGATCGAGGTACTTCAGGCCCGATCCGGTGTTGAAGACCACGATGCGCTCGTTGCCGCGCAGGTGGCCGTCCTGCAAGAGACGCCGCAGCCCGGCCACGGTGGCCGCGCCCTCGGGGCAGACGACGACGCCCTCGATGCGGGCGACCTCGCTCATCGCCGCCAGCATTTCCTGGTCGCTCACCGCCACGCCACCGCCGCCGCTCTGGCGCAAGATGTCGAGCATGAGATAGTCGCCGATGGCCGCCGGCACGCGAAGCCCGCCGGCCATCGTCTGCGCGTTCTCCCACGTCTCGGCAAAGCGGTCGCCGCGGGCGAAGGCGCGCACGATGGGCGCGCAGCCGGTGGCCTGCACGGCGAACATGCGCGGCCGCCTGGCGCCGATCCAGCCGAGCGCCTCCAGCTCGTCGAAGGCTTTCCACATGCCGACGAGTCCGGTCCCGCCGCCGGTGGGGTAGAGGATAGCGTCGGGCAGCTCCCAACCGAACTGGAGCGCCAGCTCGTAGCCCATGGTCTTTTTGCCCTCGACGCGGTAGGGCTCACGCAGCGTCGAGACGTCGAACCAGCCCTGCGCCTTGGCCTTCTCGCGCGCGAGTCGCCCCGCGTCGGTGATGAGTCCGGCGACGAGGTGCACCTCGGCGCCGCAGACCTGCGCTTCGAGCTTGTTGGCCTCCGGCGCATCCTGTGGCATGAAGACGTGCGCCGGCAGGCCGGCCCGCGCCGCGTAGGCGGCCATAGCCCCGCCTGCGTTCCCGGCGGTGGGGGCGACCAGGCCGGGTACGCCCAGCTCCCTGGCGCGCGACACGGCCACGGCCATGCCCCGCGCCTTGAAGGTGCCCGTCGGGTTCAAGCCTTCTTCCTTGATGAACAGCCGGTCGCACGCCAGCTCGGCGCCCAGCCGCGGCGCCGGCAGCAGCGGCGTCCCGCCCTCGCCCAGCGTGAGCACGTGCGCCGGGTCGCGCACCGGCAGCAGCTCGTGCCAGCGCCAGAGCGTGGGCGGGCGGCCGGCGAAGGCGCCGCGGTCCAGCTCGCGACGCGCGCGCGCCAGATCGTAGCGCGCGTAGAGCACCTTGCCGCAGGAGCGGCAGACGGTCTGGAGTTCGTCGGACGACGACGTCTGGCCGCACGCGGTGCATTCGAGGTGTGTTAGATAGCTCACGCTGTGCTCCTACCAAAGCGCTTCGGGCAGCGGCAGGCCGCGCACGTCCTCGGGCCGCAGCGGCCGCTCGGGCGCGATGCCGAGCTGGGCCATCAGCGCGTGCACGTGGCGCACGTGCTGCGCGCAGTGCCAGACCGTCCGCTCTAGCAAGTCGTCGAGACGCGACGGGCCGTAGTAGGTCTCGACCGTGCTCTCCCAGGCAACGCCGCGCGGCCCGGCGACCCACGCCCGCACGCGCTGGCGCACGTCGTCGCCGAAAGCTCGGATCTCAGCCATGCTTCGGAACGCCGGGGCATCGTCGCCCGTCAGCGACTCGTAGAGCAGGCTGCCGCCGCCCGCAGCTTCCAGGAACGACTGCGGAATGCGGAAGATGTGCGGTGCCAGCCGGCGCAGCGGGCGATCGCGGTCGGGCGTCTTGATATCGAGGTGCTGGTCTGGAATCTGGCCGAGGGCGCGGTGCGCGATGTCGAGGATGACCTCCAGCCGCGCCAGCAGCTCGTCGGGCGCCAGTCGCGTGCCCTCCTCGTATGGCCAGCCGAACAGCTCGGCCAGCGCGCGCGGGTTCCACCCGTGCGTGGCGCGGTCGCCGACGATGACCGCCGGCACCATCGGGATGTGATGGCGTTGTAAGTCGCGCCAGGCCTCCGGGGTCTTCTCGACGTTGTAGGCTTCGAACGGGACGCCGTGCTGCGAAAGCAACTCTTTCGTCTTGGCGCAGGAGCTTCAACCGGCGCGGTAGTAGAACCGGACGGTCTGCTGCGCGGTCGCCATGCGCCCCTCCCTGCGTGCGGCCGGTGATGAACGGACCCGCGTGGTGCGCCAGCCGCGAATTGCTAGCCGATTCTACCCTGCGGCTACGGTGGGCGTCCACCAAATCTGCTAGAGTGTGCGGAGGGACGGAGGTGCGGCCGTGGCCAACGCCGAGCTGTGCTTTCTCAGCGCGACCGAGCTGGGGCCGCTCATCGCGCGGCGCGCGGTCTCGCCGGTCGAGGTCGTCGAGGCGCACCTGGCGCGCATTGCCGAGCTGAACCCGCTGCTGCTGGCCTACTTGCACGTCGCCGCGGAGCACGCGCGGGCGGCGGCGCAGGCCGCCGAGATCGAGATCGCCGCCGGCGGCTACTGCGGGCCGCTGCACGGCATCCCGGTGGCCTACAAGGACATCTACCACGTCCAGGGCCTGCCGACGACCGCCGCCTCGCGCCTGATGGCCGGCTACGTCGCGCAGGAGGACTCGACGGTCGCGGCGCGGGCGCGGCAGGCCGGGGCGATTTGCCTCGGCAAGCTGAACACCTTCGAGTTCGCCTCGGGCAGCATGGAGACCTTCGGCGACGCGCGCAACCCGTGGGACACCGCGATGTCGCCGGGCGGCTCCAGCGCCGGGTCGAGCGCGGCCCTGGCCGCCGGCCTGGTCACGCTGGCCACGGGCAGCGACACGGGCGGCTCGATCCGCATCCCATCGTCTTTCTCCGGCGTCGTGGGACTCAAGCCGACTTACGGCCGCGTGAGCCGCTACGGAATCCTTCCGCTGAGCTGGAGCATGGACCACGCCGGCCCGATGGCGCGTACGGTGTCCGACGTGGCGCTTTTCCTTCAGGCGATGGCCGGCTCCGACCCGCGCGACCGCACCGCCGCGCCGATCGCCGTGCCCGACTACCGCGCCGCCCTGATCGGCAACTTGAGCGGCGTGCGCCTCGGCGTGCCGCGGACCTACTTCTTCGACGAGGCCGAGGCGGAGGTGGCCACCACCGTGCGCGCGGCCATCGACGTGCTGGTGCAGCTCGGCGCGACGGCCGCAGAGATCGACCTGCCGCGCTCGCGCTTCGCGCCGGCGGCGTCGTGGGCCGCGGCCTTCACTGAGGGCTTCGCTATCCACCGCGCCAGCTTCCTGGCGCGGCCGCGCGACTACACGCCCGGCTTCCTGCACAAGATCGTCTGCGCCGGGTTCCTGACCGCCGAGGAGCGCGTGACGGCGCTGCGCCTGCGCGAGGTGGTCACCGCCGAGCTGGTCGGCGCGTTGCGCGAGGTCGACGCCATCGTCACGCCGACGTCGCCGCACGCGGCCTACCGCCTCGGCGGGACCTATCCGCGTGCCGATAGCAGCCGCTTTACGCGCGCGGCCAGTATCGCCGGCCTGCCGGCGCTCTCGGTGCCCTGCGGCTTCACGCGCGCCGGGCTGCCGGTGGGTATGCAGGTCATCGGCCGCGCCTGGGACGAGGCCACCGTCCTGCGCGTCGGCCACGCCTACGAGCAGGCCACCGAGTGGCACCTGCGCCGCCCTCCGCTGACGGCGAGCCCTCCTTCGGCCGAGGCGACGTTCGCAAGCGCGCCGGCCATCGGCGCGAGCGCGGCCGTCGACGCGCGCTGGGTGCTCGACTTCGCGCGGCTGACCGGCCTGGCGTTCGTCACCGAGGCCGACGCCGGCCCCATCGCCGCGGCCGTCAGCCCGGTGAAGGCCGATCTGGCCGCCGCGCGCGAGTGGCTAGATGTCGGCGTCGAGCCGCCGACACGCCCGGCGCCGGCGGCACCGGGGCGGTAGCCACCGGCGGGCGAGCCGAGGCAAGGAGGCCAACTCGGTGGCGACGCTCCGCGCGCCCTTGCACGGCCTTATTCTGTCCCTGGCCAACGTCGTGTCCATCATCGTCGCGTTCGGCATCTATACGCTCGTGAGACCGGCCAACCAGATCGCGCTGCAAGCGCCCGTCGCGGCGGCCCTTTCCGTCCTCGGCTTCGCGCTGTGGGTCTTGCTTGCTGGCAGGCTTGCTGGTGGCGGCAAGGGTCTCGCCGCACGAAACGACTTCGTCTGGGCATTCGTCTCGGCGCTGCTGTGGGCTCCAGCGGTGTTCGTGCCGCTGCACTACGTCACGCAAGGCTATATGACGTCCATAGGCAACATCGTGGCGCTTTGGGCCTTCCAAGTGCCCACGAATCTGGCCGCTATGCTCGTCGCACGCAGCGTAGCTCTGCGCCGGAGTCCGGCGTGACACGTCCCTTGGAAGGGCGCATCGCGCTCATCACCGGCGGCTCGCGGGGCATCGGCCGCGCGACGGCGCTCAAGCTGGCGAGCTGGGGCGCCGACGTGGCCATCAACTACCTGCGCCGCGGTAGCGCGGCCGACGAGGCCGCGGCGGCGGTGGCGGCACACGGCGTGCGCGTGGTCACAGTGCGCGGCGACGTCGGCGATCCGGAGGATGTCGCAAGGATGGTCGAGACGACCGTCGAGACGCTGGGCGGCCTGGATATCGTCGTGTCGAACGCCGCGCTGGGCGTCCTGCGGCCGGCCTTGGAGCTGGAGTTGAAGCATTGGCAGCGCACACTCGACGTGATGGGCCGCGCGTTTCTCCTGCTGGCCAAGGAAGCGGTGCCGCACATCGAGCGCCGCGGTGGCGGGCACCTCATCGCCATCAGCAGCATTGGCTCGACGCACGTGATCCCGTACTATGCCGCGGCCGGCGTGGCCAAGAGCGTCCTGGAGACGCTGACGCGCTACCTGGCCTACGAGCTGGCGCCGCGCAACATCCGCGTCAATGCGGTCTCCGGCGGCGTCGTGGAGACCGATGCGCTCAAGCACTTCCCGAACCGCCAGCAGCTCCTGGCCGAGGGGCGTGAGCGCACGCCGCTCGAACGGCCGGCGCGGCCGGAGGACATCGCCGACGTCGTCGCGCTGCTGTGCCTCCCAGAGGCCGACTGGATTCGCGGCCAGGTCATCGTGGCCGACGGCGGCTACTCGCTGCTGGCGTAGCGGGCCGGTCGCTGCGTCCGCGCCCGCGGGGCGTGCCCGTTGACAGCCCTGGTACGCTGAGGGTGCCCCACGCAGCGTCCGCGCCCGCAGGGCGTGGCCGAGGAGCGCGCAGGGGGTCTGCTATGCCGAGCCTGCCCGATGCGCAAGCGCAGCACGAGCCGGAGTGGCGCGAGATCCTGACGCACGGCCCTCGGGGTTTGCTCACGCGCGGGACCCAGGGCTACAGGCTCATGCGCTGGATGCTGCGCCGCATGCCGTCCAACCCACGCTGCAAGCACTGCTACGTCCCGTTCGCTGGTATTGGCCGTGGGATACTGCGGCTCTTCGGGTTCGGCCCATCGCGCAAGAATCCCACCATGTGCAACTTCTGAATGGAGCACATGCCCCCGGGCGGGGCCGAGGTGGACGTCGCCGTCCTGTTCGCTGACGTGCGTGGGTCCACGGGCTTGGGTGAGCGCCTCGGTCCCGGCGCGTTCGCGTCGCTCTTGAACCGCTTCTACGAGGCAGCTACCAACGTGCTGATAGCCCACGACGCGATCATCGACAAGATGGTCGGTGACGAGGTGATGGCGCTCTTCGTGCCGGGCTACTGCGGCCCCGGGTACCGCCGCCTGGCTGCGCAGGCGGGCGAGGCGGTGGTGCGCGCCGTGGGCTACGGTCAGGCCGGTGAGCCTTGGCTGCCGGTGGGCGTGGCCGTCCACGCCGGACCGGCCTTTGTGGGCAACGTCGGCGGCGCGGGGATCGTCGACTTCACGGCCCTCGGCGACACCATCAACACCGCCGCCCGCCTTCAGGGTCAGGCCGCCGCGGGCGAGGTCGTGCTCAGCGAAGAGGTCTATCAGGCGGTGGCCGAGCGCTACGGAGACCTCGAGAAGCGCGTGCTCACCTTGCGTGGTAGGGAAGCGCCCCTCGCGGTGCGCATGCTCCGCCCACGCGCGTAGTCCGGCGGTCGAGCCGCCGCGTCCGCCGGCCGCATCCGCTCTTCATCTGGCGCTGGCGTCCCGTTAGGGGCACGGGCGACGCCCGTCAAACTATCTGCCTGCGGCGCTTGCCCATCTCGCACCCCACCCCAAGACGGGAGTCCAGAGGGAGCTTCGGCCCTCTGGACATCTGTGATACCGCTTCCGTATGGACACTTCCGGTATCGCACGGACGGCATGTAGGGGCACGGCGCACCGTGCCCCTACAAGTACACCGCCTTAACGCGAACTGGGCAGCCGGATTCCGTATAACCCCTGCAGGCTAATCACTGCGGGTGGGCGGGCGCTGCAGGGCCGCGCCGACCGTGGCCAGCGCCAACCGCTTGCCGGCCGGCCGCAGCGGGCGCGAGCTACCTGCAGGGTACTCAGGTTCGCTGTCTGCTGCCCACCCTGGTGCCCCTGATGGTCTCGATGAGGGCGGCAAAGCAGGTCTTCTTGATGCACGCAATCGCCCCGGCCTCGCGCGCCGCGCGTTGGTACTCGTCGCCGTCGTCGTCGCTGAGGACGATGACGCGAGTCGCCGGGGCATGAAGCGTGATGTCCGCGACGGCGCGGAGGCCGCACGAGTCCGCGAAGTGGAAATCGATGACCGCAACGTGGGGTGCCGTCTGCCGGACCCGCGCCACCGCGCTGCAGCCGTCGGCTGCCTCCGCGATGACGTCGAGTTGGCCATCGCTGCCCAAGAGGTGCTTATAGGCCCGGCGTAGATGTGCGGATTGCATCGCGAGGAGAACCCGAATCTGGGCAACGGCCCGCGTCATCGAGCCCTCTTCTCCGCGACCATCGCATACGCCGCGACCCCGAATGGCAGAAGCAAGATACTGAAGAGGAAGAGCATCGGCCCGTCGAGCCTCGGACTGCTCGACACCGAAACGAGGAACAAGTAGCTGACCGCTACCAGCACAATGCCAACCAGGACGACGAGCAACGCAATGGCGGCACGCATCGTCTGCCCTCCATGCTCAGGCCGGGGAACGCCCGGAACCACGAACATCCTGACAAACGGCACGCACACCAGCGTGCCGAAGGCGCAGACCTCGGTGAGCACGCTGAATTCGACCCAGGAGCGGGCCATAGCCGCTGGCCAGAAGCTCCCGCCCCTCACGCGCAGTCTCGCGTTGAGGCGGAATGGACCACGGGCAGGCCCGCTTCACCTCGCGCCGTTAGGTCATCCCCGCGTCGTCTTAGGTCGCCTCCCTTGGTGGCTCAGCACTGCTGCGGTGGGCCTTCCCAATGCAGCGCGCTGCAGCTCCTTCCGGCGCGGCACCCTGCCTAGGACCAGGCCTCAGTCAATTCCCTTGTAATCCAGGTTGGAGAAAATAGGAGTGGTAGGGCGCGTCACCTTCACGCCCTTCAGGGAGATATCGCCACCCTCCGAATCTTTGTGGCAGGCGTTGCATCCTTCGATGGCCTTGTCATAGGCCGCGACGAAGCGTGGTAGGTCCTTCGCTTTCACGGCCGCACGCAGTGGCTCGACGGCCTCCTTCATCCACTTGTCCATCTCGGTGGCTCGCTTAGGCCTGACGAGCTTGATGTTCTTGACTGTCTCGTCGGTCCGGTAGACCTCGAACTCCGCGAACGTCCAGTTCCCCTTCTCGGCGGCAAACCACATGTTGTTGAAGTAGTGGGCGATTTCGATCATCCGGGGCGCGGTGCCGGGCTGGACACCCCACAGGGCCAGCTTGGTATCCACAGTGTTGAGCTTCTTGTCCGCCGCCTCGTTGATGAGCTTCTCCACCTGCTCCTTCGATAGCCTTTGCTGCACATCGGCGAGTTGCTTCTCTGTGGTGGCGAGCTGCAGCCTCACCTCGTCGAACTCGCTCTGCGACACCCCGCTGGTGCATGCGGAGAACAGCACCAACGCGCTGCTCAGCAGCGCGAGGGTAGCTACGATCGCGATGCCTCTCTTGTAGCGCACGACGCTTCCTCCTCGAATGCAGTTATGAACTCGTTGGCGGTCTGTGGCACGTACATTTCGGGTTCGCACGTCTGTCGGCCTCCCTAACCGTCATCGCCTCGATGGTCCTTAGGATGTCTTCCCCGCGACCGGCTTGCCTACCTACCTCCTGAGGTAGGCGGCTATGGCCGCCAGGTCTTCGTCGCTTAGGTTGAGCGCGGAGTACGTGGGCATGCCGCCCGGCCCTTTCCAGGCCTTCTCGCGCAGGTCGTCGAGCCCGAAGCCGGCGATCGCCGGCCCGACGGCGCTGCCGCGCCCGTCGATGCCATGGCAGGCGGCGCAGCCCTTGACGACGAGCAGCACCCGCCCGCGCGCCTCCTGGTTCGCGGCGATGGCGGCGGGTAGGGGGGCCGGGCGGCCGCCGTGGTACGGCTCTGGCGGGCCGACCAGCGCCTGCGACGTGCGCGTATAGCGGGCGTCGAACTGCGGCGCGAGGTTCGCGTGCGTGTAGGGGCTGCGAGCGCCGATGCCCAGCAGCAGCGTGCTGAGCGCGGCCACGACGATGGCCGCGACGATCGGCAGGGCGAAGCGCCTCATGGCCGCACCTCCGGTCGCATCGCAGCGTGTCGAGGCGCTTGGCGTAGGTGCAAGAGCACGACCAGGCTTAATGCACTCAGCGCCAGGCCAGCCAGGGCCACCGGCACCTCGTTGAGGATCAGCGCGAGCGTCACCTGGGAGACGACCGGCAGGCGGTAGGTCAGTGCCCAGAGACAGCAGCTCAAGAGCGCTGCGAGCGCGACGGCGATGCCGAGCGCGCCGAGCGCCGCCACCCAACGCTGGCCGCGGAATGGCGCATGGCCGACGAGCGTCTCCAGCGCCCCAGCGCTCAGCGCGATCAGGGCGAGGTAGCCGCCGTGCGTGCCAAGGTCAGCCAGCATGTGCTCGAAACCGCGCACTGCGGCCATGATCGACAGCGCCGCGACGACGATCGCTACGGCCAGCGCCACGCCACTCCACAGGCCGTGCCGCACGATCGGCTCCAGGGCGACCCTGGCCGCGGGCAGGCGGCGTGCGGGGACGGTCGCCGCCACGGACCCGGCGCCGGCCACGCGGAAGGTCAGCACCACGACGGCGGCGTACGAGGACCAGATCACCAGCAGCGCCAAGGCGATCGGCCAGCCACTCAGGGCCGGCCAGAGCGTCGACAGGGCAGCGAGCGGCCCGCGGACCTGCCCAAGGCCGACCATCGTTGGCCCGAGCGCCGGGGCAGCGTTCAAGCCCGGGATGCGGACTCCGGCGTGCTCGGTGTAGAGCTGCCGCGGCGCCTCGCCGACCACCAGCTCGGCGCTCGCCTTCGCTGGCGCGTAGCGCTCGTTGCCGCGGTAGTCGGCCTGGATGGTGAGCTGGCCGGCGCTGCGCACCTCGTACTCCGCTGCGGCCCGACCTTCCTTGTCGGTGAGCGCCTTGGCCACGACGACATCGCTGCTCTTGTTGAGAAAGCTCGTGGGCACGCTGAAGATCACCGGCGCTCGGGCGAGCGGCTCTCCCGAGGCGTCGAGCAGGCGCGCTTGCAGGAGGACGCGCTGGCCTAGCTCGGCGGCCGCGGGGACGCGGATGCTCAGCGCGCTCGGCGCGGCCGCAGATGCCGCGGGGCTAGCAGAGGTGCCACTACTGCGGCTGACCTTGAGCGAGCCGATGAGCCGCTCGTGGACCTCGCAGTGGACATCGCACTTGAGATCGAAGGTGCCGGCCTTGTTGGCCACGAACTTCAGCGTGGCCTCGCGGTTCGCGGCGTTGATCTCCGGCGTCTCGAGGCCGTAGCCTTTCAGCACGAAAGCGTGGGCGTCATCAACGTAGGCTTGGTGCGCCCACACGAAGGTCAGCTCGACCTCCTGGCCCGGCTCCACGGCGATCGTGAAGCCCTCGCCCTCGCCGGAGAAGTTGCCGCTGACGCCCTTGAAGCCGTTGTCGGTGATCTCGACGCGAATCTTGGCCGGACCCGACGCCTGGGCGTGGGCGACGCGAGCCGGCCCGAGCCACGGCGTCAGCGCCAGCAGGGCCGCTGCCACGAGGGCCGCGCTCGCGTAGCCTAGAGACCTGCTTGGCATCGCCTTCCCTCCTGCCGACGGTCGGCGCGGTGCGCTCCCGCCCATCTCACGGCGTCCGGCCCACCGCCCGGCCGCGCACGTCGGGCCCGGGTGCCGGCTGCGTCCCGCTGCGCAGCGGTGCCGGCTCTGGCCCGCGGTGCTCGATGACCTCCCACAAGGAGACGACCGGGAACAGCTTGGCGAAGACGGTGATGATCAGCGCGAAGAGGGCGAACGCGCCGGCGAGGATCGACCACTCGACCCACGTGGGCATGTACCAGGCCGGGTCATAGGGCATGAGCGGCACGCGGAAGCCCGTCACCACGATCAGGTAGCGCTCGATCCACATGGCCACGAGCACGAGCACCGAGGCGGTCACGATCCCGGCGATGGTGCGCGTGCGTGGGTAGAGGATGATGAGCCCTGGGAGGACCATCCCGCCGAGGATGTAGAACCAGAACAGGCCGGCGAAGGGTCCGACCATCAGTTGCTCGAAGTGGAAGCGCGTGCCCTCGGCCATCTTGTAGCCCGTGACGGCGTACTCGGAGAGGTTGAAGTAGCCCATGATGAGCGTGAAGGCTCCCAGGAGATAGCCGAGGCTCACGAACTGGGTCGCCGTGATGTACTCCTCGAGATGCAGCAAGCGCCGGAGCACGGCCATGAGGATGATGATCGACGCGATGCCGGAGAAGATCGCTCCGGCGACGAAGTAGGCGCCGAACACGGTGCTGTTCAGTGGGTCGCGCAGCGTCATGGCGAAGATCCACGAGACGACCGTGTGCACCGAGACGGCCACGGGAATGATGACGATCATCATCACGGTCATGGCCCGGTCCAGGGCGAGGCGCTGCGCGGGCGTGCCCTGCCAGCCGAGCGCGGCGGCGGTGAAGAACCAGCGCTTCCAGGCCGGCGCGCTCGGGCCCAGGCGGTCGCGGCAGAGGGCGAAATCGGGAATCAGCGGCAGGTAGAGGTACAGCGTGCTGCCGGTGAGGTAGGTGCCGATGGCCATGATGTCCCAGAGCAGCGGCGACTGCCAGCGCCCGTAGGTGAGCAGGTTCAGGATGCGCTCCGGCCGGCCCATGTCGAGGAAGGGGAAGAGCGCGCCGACCATCAGAGCGACGACGGTGATGAACTCGGCCATGCGCGTGATGGACATCTGCCAGCGGGCCTTGACGGCGCGGAGGATGGCCGAGAGCAGCGTGCCGGCGTGGCTGATGCCGATGAAGAAGACGAAGCTGGCGATGTAGAGGCCCCAGGAGATGCGGTCGCGCATGCCGGTGACGATCAGGCCGCGCTCGAGCTGCTGGCTATAGGCGTAGAGCGCCCAGCCGATCAGGGCCAGCAGGAAGGCGACCCACACGTAGTACCGGAAGCCCGTGCTCCTGAGCGGGTGCAGGACGCGCGCCTCGAGGCGCTCGCGCCAGGCCGGTGGGACGTGATGCGTGGGCTGGGTGGCGGCGTGCTCGCCCCAAGACGCTACCGTGTCCATGATGCGCCTCGCTGCGCACGCTTCGGCCAGGGCCACGCGGTGGGCTTACGGCCCTTGCGGTGCGGGTCGCGGTCGACCAGCTCGCCGTGGCCGGGGATGTAGAACACCCGCGGCTCAGTCCCGAGGTGCTCCTTGAGCCGGTAGGTCGAGGTCTCGGTGAGGAAGCGCGAGAGCTTGACCACGTCGCGCCCGTTGGTCGCGAGGTCCTCTTCGAGGTCGCCGTAGTAGAGGGCGTTGTTCGGGCAGGCCTGGATGCAGTACGGGAGGCGACCGGCGCGCGCGAGCTGCGGGCAGAAGTTGCACTTCATGACCGTGCCCTTGATGGCTGGTGACTGGTGCTCGGGGTCGTACTTCATAAACATGACGTCTGGCGGCAGCGCGGGCTGGCCCCAGTTGAAGAAGCGGCGGTCGTAGGGGCAGGCCTCCATACAGATGCGGCAGCCAATGCAGCGCTCCTGGTCGATGAGCACCAGGCCCTCCGGGGTCGAGAACGTGGCCCCGACGGGGCAGACGTTGACGCAGGGTGGGTTCTGGCACTGCTGGCACGGCGTGGGGATGAACTGCGTGCCACCGCCGGGCAGCGCGCCTTCGTAAACTTCGATCCACTGCATCGGCTGCGGCGCGTAATGGCCCTCGATGCACGCCTGAGTGCACTGCGGCGGCTTATCGATCGACTGGCAGCCGTCGCAGCGTCGCAGGTCGATGGCCATGGCCCAGCGGCGCAGCCGTTTGGATCGGACCGCGCCTGCGCCGGGCGCACTGCCGCCGGCCGGCTGGGGCGCCTGCCCGAGCACGGGCTGGGCAGCGGCAGCGGCGGCCGCGCTGGCCACCCCGGCCGCGAGCCATTTGAGGAAGGTGCGGCGACGCAATGACGATTCGGGGTGCGCCTTTCGTGCGGCGCTGACAGTCTCGGGCGGCTCGACTGCATTTGCCATGATTTCGCCTCCCACGCCGCCGCCAAGTCCCTATGAGCGCGGGTAGCTTACCCGGACCCGGACCTCCCGCGTCTCCATAGTCTGCCGGGTGGACCCGGCGGGCATCAGTGGGAAGTCCTGAGCGTCTGCCGAGAAAAGATGTCGGGATGAGCAGCGCCGCTGCGCGGAAAGTGCAAATCGGCGTGCGGCCGTGTCGTGGAAAACGTGCAGCGCGTGTCGCCGCGGCGAGGCTGTGGCCGAGGCTACTCGCGAGGCTCGCCTTCGAGGAGGCCGTGCTCCAGCGCGTAGCGGACGAGCGCCGCGCGCCCGCGCAGGCCGAGCTTCTCCATGCCGCGTAGCTTGTACGTCTCCACCGTGCGCACGCTGAGGAAAAGCTGCTCGGCGATCTGCTGCGTCGTGTGGCCGAGCGCGACCAGGCGCAGCACCTGCCCCTCCCGCTCGCTGAGGGGCTGGGCGGTGGTGTCGGCGGCCGGCTGGCGTGGCCCCCAGGACTCCTCGACGAGCACGCGGGCCATCGCCGGGTCGAGATGGACCTCGCCGCGAGCGATGGCGCGAATGCCTTGCAGCAGCTCCTGCCCGGCGGCGCGCTTGAGGGCGTAGCCGGAGGCGCCGGCGGCAAGGGCCTGCTGCAGATAGGCCGGGTCGTCGTACTGGCTGAGGATCAGGACGGCGAGGTGGGGGCACACGCGCTTCATGTGCTGCGCGGCCGCAAGGCCGCCCCCGGGCATACGCACGTCGACCAGCGCGAGATCGGCCTCGACGTCTCGCGCGAGCTGCACGGCTGCCTCCGCCGTCTCAGCCTCGCCGACGACCTGCATGTCGGCCTGCGCGTCGAGCAGCGCCCGTAGGCCGGCGCGGAGCACGCCGTGGTCGTCAGCGAGAATGATCCGCAGCTTGGACATCGCTCTCCTCCCGCCTGGCGTTCAGGTAGAGCGGGACCTCCAGGAAGATCGTCGCTCCGGCCTCGGGCGCGGTTTCGATCGTCAGCGTGGCGTTGATGAGCGCCGCCCGCTCCTCCATCCCGGCGAGCCCGAGGCGGGCCTCGAGCGGGGCGCTGCGCACCGCAGCGAGGTCGAAGCCGCGCCCGTCGTCCTCCACGACAACGACCAGCGTCTCCTCGCGCCGTTGGAAGAGGACGCTCACGTGCGTGGCGTGGGCGTGCTGAGCGATATTCGTGAAGGCCGCCTGGACGATGCGGTAGATCGCCGTCTCCGCGGCGGGAATGAGGCGCAGGTGCCCGACTCCGAGCGTTTGGAGGTCCACGGCCAGACTCCAGCGTCGAGCACTTTCGTGCACGTAGCGCTCGACCGCCGCGACCAGGCCGATGTCGTCGAGGATACTCGGCCGCAGCTCGACGGCGAGCTGGTGTACCGCCGCCAGCGTCTGGGCCGCCACGGCCTGGAGCTGAGCAGCCAGGCGGCTGGCGCGTCCCGGCTCTTCGATGCCGGCGGCGAGCCGCTCCAGGCCGAGCTGCAGCGAGGCCAGCGCCTGGCTCGTGTCGTCGTGCAGCTCCTGCGCCAGGCGGCGCCGCTCCTCCTCCTGGCCGTCGATGAGGCGCTGCAGCAGCGTCGCGCGTTCGCGGTTGTGGGCCTCCACCTCGGCGGTGCGGCCGGCGACCCGTCGCTCCAGCTCGCGGTTCCACTCGGCCACCTCTTCCAGAGAGGCGCGGAGCCGCTGGCGCATGGTCTCGAAGGCGCTGGCGAGCACACCCAGCTCGTCGGCGCGGCTCAGGCTCACGGGCTGGTCGAGGTGGCCGGCCGCGAAGCGCTCGGCGGCCGCGGTCAGGTCGCGCAGCGGACGCACCACACGCCGGACGTCGAACCAGGCGATGGCCGCAGCGAGCAGCAGCGCCAGGAGCCCCACCAGCGTAAGCCGCTGCCGCAGGCGCTCGGGCACTGCGACGACGACGTCCTTGGGCTGCTCGACGAAGACGCCCCACGTCGGCAGCAGCGACAGCGGGGCATAGGCCACCAGGTGGGTCGAGAACGACGCGCCCGCCGGCGGCTCGTGCACGCGGTAGCCCGGGACGCGGGCGGCGATGGCGTCCGCTAGGAGCCGCTGGTGCGCGGCGATGGCCGCGGCGCCAGGCCCTTCCGCGCCGGCGACGAGCTGGCCGGCGGTGTTCGTAAGCTGCACCTGCACGCCTTGGTTCGCCTCGGCGTACGGCAGCAGGTTGAGCGCCGCGTGGCCCGGGTCCAGCTCGGCCATCAGCACACCCGCGAGCCGGCCTTCGGTGTCGCGCAGGGGCACCGCCAGGCAGGCGAAGATCGACTGCGGGGTCGTCGGCGGGGCGAACTCCGTGATCTGCGGTCGTGCCGTGCGCAGGGCAAGCTGGACGCTCGGGTGGTCGAGCGGATTGCCGATAACCACATCGGCCCGACTCGGCTCGGTCCACACGGCGGCGCCGTCGGCGTCGGTCACCGACAGGATGACGAAGCTGCCGACGTGGAGGCGCAAGTCGGCAAGCTGCCGGCGCTGGTCTCCGCTGAGCGGGCGGCCCGGCTCGATCCGGAGGCTGGTCGCCTCCCGTTCGAGCGTGACCAGCGCGTAGCGCAGCACGTCGTCGACGTGCTGCGCCAGCGCTCCCGCGAGCGCGGCCCGCTCCTGGTAGGCCGCCTCCGTGCTCTCCTGGATCGTCCACACCGCGACAAGGCCGACGAGCGCGAGGATCGCCGTCAGTCCCGCGGCCACGCTGATGACGATGCGGCGTCCGAGAGAGAGCGGGGCGATCCTCGGCCACACCGGTCTATGCCCCTCTGGCTGTGCCGCCACGGCTCGTCGAACCCCGCCCAGCCCGATGGCTGTTCCGCGCCATATCGCGTCGCCAGCCTGCGCTGGGCACCTCGCCGGCCCCGAGCGCACGATTGCCGGCTAGGCATGCCGCATTGTCGCCTAGTCCCTAGCTTGAGGCAAGCGAGGGCCCATCGCCATCGAACCTCCACGCGATGACGGTCGGCCCGAGTGGTGAGCTTCGCCCGGACCTCGACCCATCTCGAAAATCTGGGTTGAGAGCGGCCCTGGCGTGCTGCTCCACTCGACCCTGGGAAGGATTTGCAGAGGGGCCTCGCCCCCTTTGGTAATCGCCCTCTTCATCCACTGCCGGTGCGCCGGAGCGCGTCGACCGCTTGTCGAAGCGTGGCCGGCCATGAGTCCGTGATCGACTGACCGAAAGGGGTGAAGCTCCCGCTAGCCCAATGATCCTCCCTAGTTGACAGCCGGCCACGAAGGGCCTATCTTGCTTGCATCAGGCATCATTGCGGGGCAGATGTCGGCAGGAGGCCGAGTCGGGAGTGCGTTAGCGTTTCCGCGGCGGCCGGCTAGCGGACCGGGTTGTGGAGGGGGCGATGAAGAGACCGCCACCGCCTGAAGAGGACCCGCCGACGGGCGAGCGCGAGGATGTCACCGAGGAGCAGCTCTCCGCCGTCCTCGGCCGGTGGCAGCTTACCCGCCGTGACCTGCTCAAGCTGGTGGCCAGTGCTGCCGCCGCCGGGGCGCTGCAGGCCTCCCCTGGATCGGGCGCGGCCCTAGCGCGGCGCGATCGGGTGCTCGGCGGCCCGCACGAAGCGGTCCTGCAGCAGTCCGCGGGCGCTTTCAGCGCCACGGTCCTACGCCCCAAGGACCTCCTCAGCCTGCGCTTCGAGTTCCTCAATCTGCAGCTCAAGACCGACCAGCCCCTCGGCGCACGCCACGAGCGCGTCCACGCGGCGGCCGCGGCCTACATCGTCGTGCACTTTCCGCCGCAGAACATCGCCGAGCGCGCCTTCACCGAAACGGAGACGCCGGGCGTCGCCTGCCCCGACCCGAACACCGGCGACGAGACCGGCTGCCTGAGCGTCCCGGTCGACGCGCGCATCGCCGGCGCCAGCCGGCTGGCCTTCAAGGTTCCGAGCGGCGTGAGCTACATACCGTACTCGCTGGCGCACGAGCAGGGGCTACTGGCGTGGGAGCGGCTCGAGCCGAGCGTCGTTCC